>NZ_ALBR01000059.1:0-24014 GCF_002081505.1 Bacillus sp. CDB3
TAACCACCATAGTAATACCATAACTGTATGAAATCTGCATATTCATCATCTTTCAACAGTAACATCATTAAAATCTATTATTATTTCAGAACGATATTCTTTTTCTAGACATTTCTCAGAATTTAAGTCTTCTATTTCATCTCCGTCAATATCCCTATTAACCCATATTTTTAGGTTTCGTTTTCCTTTTCTCTCAAATTCATTTATATATTTTTTTTGAAGAACTTTACTATATTCTGATCCTAACCTTTCTAATTCAACTATCTTTCTTTTTAATTCTTCATTTAGCTCACTTTCAGAAATTAAAATGTACCTCTCATCTTCTAAATCATTCTCTTTATCTTTTTTAAATAACCTTTTTAATTTATCAAACATTCTTTCCCCTCCACCTAAAGATAATAATATATAAGTTTTCGTTTTCTTAGCTTGATGGAAATAGGGCGTGGCTCCCTACTATCACTTTTTCACCTTGTAAATATATGTTCCATACTATAAAATCTAATAGCTTTTATATTTTCAGAAAAATAAAACAATATTTTAGACTTTATTATATAATATTGTAAAAAGATGTCGGAGGGATTTAATGTTAAATAAAATATCTCAATTCACAATTAAGCTTTCATCAATTCTTTTATCACTCTTACTATTATTAAATTTACCTTATTTATTTATCACTCAACAAGGATTCACCTTTCAACCCATTTATTTTTTAAATCAGATTGTTACTATGTTAAAACAGGTTTTCTCCCCTGAATCATTAGTGGTTATAGGATCAGACCCGAAATTTGGTAGTTTTAAAAAAATACCATTATTTCCAACTGTTTTAGAACCTTACCTATATTCATTTACTGTATTATTTGTAGCCTTTTTGCTTGCGCTCTTTATATCATCTAGCATGGCATTTTTTTTATTTTTTAGCAAAAGATTATATAAAAAAATGGATAAACCGAATTGTATTCATATTAGAAGCTGTCCCTGATATGATGATGATGATTTGTTTGCAAATATTTTTCATATGGGTACTTCAGAAATTCGGGGAAGCTCCTTTCACCATTATTTCTTTTAATGAAAATCGAGCTTATTTACTCCCTATTTTATCTTTAGCTGTCTTACCTACATTACAAATGTTTCGGATGATGGTGTTATACATAAAAGAAGAACATGGAAAACATTACGTAGAGGTTGCATATGGAAAAGGCCTTTCATCAAGTTATATACTATGCATTCATTTATTCAAAAATATATCTATCCACTTTTTCCACCATTTAAAAACGATTTTTGTTTTCTTACTTTCTAACTTATTCATTTTAGAATTTGTTTTTAATATGCAAGGCATTATTCAATTTTTATTTAAGAAGGCGTTTATTTCACCTCCAGCTGCATTTATCATACTTGTCATGATTATCTTACCGTTTTATTCCATTTTTCAAATAATCTCTCTCATGATGAATAGATGGCAAAAGCAATTGAAAGGAGCAGCTCTATGAAATCTATTTGGAAATCAAAACGCTTTTTAATCGGCTTTACTTATTTATTCATACTTGTTTCAGCTAGTTTTATTTATAGTTGGTTCTTTAAAGATAACATCCCAAAACCTCCTCAGTTACTTTACAATGACAATAACGAATTACTTGGAAAGGCTCCCTTTCCACCATCATTAATGCCACCTTTTGGATCTGATCGTTTTGGAGAGTCTGTTTTCTTACAAATTGTAGAAGGAGCAAAATTCACCATTTTATTAGCCGTGGCAATTAGCTTCTTTCGAATTTTATTCGGAACATGTATAGGAATCCTCTTAAGTTTATATGCTCCAAAATTCAAGAAATTTTTCCAGTCATGCTCAGAAGTTTTTTATTATATTCCAACTTTATTTATCGCATTTATACTCATCACACCCGTTAATATTGTAATCACCTCAAACGCTGATAGATTAGACCCAAATATTTCATTTATGTTTTATCAAGTACTCGTACTTATTTTCGTCGCTCTGCCTACACTTTCTTTATATATATCCTCAGAGGTTGATGAATTTATGAAACAAGATTACATTTTAAGTTCCCAATTGCTGGGGGCTAGCCGTTTTCATATTATCAAAAAACACTTACGAGTCTTATTGCTTGATCGCTTATTTGTATTATTCATGGAACATATCGTCCAAGCACTCATACTCGTTATCCATTTAGCGTTGCTTGACATTGTAATTGGCGGGATACAAATGCGGGAACTCTATGACGGAGTGCCCAAACCTGTTTCTCTATCTAATGATTGGGCAGGCCTTATTGGATTAAATCGTTATGAAATGAATCTTTCATGGTGGATTATTTTTTATACTCTCGTTTCATTCTTTATTACGATTCTTTTTATTAAGCTTATGACCATCGGGATTCAAGATGCACTGAAAGCAAGAGATTCACAAGTTGTAGCCATTCAAACCGTTCCAGATCATAAAAAATTTGTTAAAAATAAAGATTCTTTTTCGTTTGCAAATAAAGTGAAACTTTAATCAGTGGGGGTTTTCTTCATCCCCACTGATTATTAGCCCTCACCAATCGGGCTTTTACGGGCAGTTGATTCCCCACCTAACTTCTTTGCTTTCACCGAATTTTGAAGTGGGGATCTTACTGCCCGGCAAATAGCGGGATAAATTGAACCTTTAATCGTTTCTCATTAATCGGCATTGATATTAGTGGAATACAAAGAAGATGATCCCTGTTGAATACAGGGATCATCTTCTGAATGCCGTCTAACTTTTTTACATGTCCTTTGCTAGACTCATGCTTTTTATATTTAAAATGAATTATTTACAATCACAATTATGCTGTTTAAAATCGATTACCATACGCCCTTGAATTCTACCTTGTTCCATTTCTTCGAATACATTTTGCACTTTATCTAAAGAACAAGTTTGAACAACCGGCACTACTTTTCCTTCTGCACCGAACATAAATGCCTCTTCTAGATCCTTACGAGTACCGACTAGAGAGCCAACTACTTCAATTCCATCTAGTACAAGTCGCGGAATGTTTAAATCCATAGTTTCTACTGGTAAACCTACTGCAACGACCTTACCACAAGCACGTACTGCATCAACTGCTGAGTTGAATGCTACTTTAGAAACGGCTGTTACTACAGCAGCATAAGCGCCACCAAACGCCTCTTGAACAATCTTATCAGCAGGGCCTTGAGTAATTGGATTGATAGTCATATCAGCACCAACCTCTTTTGCTAAGGCTAATTTATCGTCATTAATATCAACTGCAATTACCTTTGCACCAAATACGTTTTTAGCATATTGAATAGCTAGGTTACCTAATCCACCACAACCATAGATTACGATAGGTTGACCAGGTTTAATGTCTGATACTTTTATAGCTTTATATGTAGTTACGCCCGCACATGTGATTGATGATGCTTGAGCAGGGTCTAATCCTTCTGGTACTTTCACCGCATAATCAGCTGTAACAATACATTGTTCAGCCATACCACCATCTACTGAATAACCCGCATTTTTCACTTCACGGCAGAATGTTTCTCTACCCGTTACGCAATATTCACAACGTCCACAAGATTGGAACATCCATGCAATACTTACACGGTCACCTATCTTTAGTGAAGTAACATCATCAGCAAGTTTCGTAACAATACCTACACCCTCATGACCAAGGATGCGGCCATCTGTGTTTCCAAAATCATGATTCGCAACGTGTAAATCAGTGTGGCAAACTCCACAATACTCTACATCTACTAGCGCTTCACCCGAGTGTAACGGACGTAATTCCTTTTCAATAACTTCAATGTTTGCTTTGCTGTTTCTATTAACTACTACTGCTTTCATATGTGATCTCCCCTTTAGTGTTTTAGAGTTTTAATGAGTTTATCTCACAACTACTGTCCTCACTATTTTGGCTAATTATTGTACCAAATTTAAGTGTTCAATCATCATTACAAGTTCATCATAACATGGAATTTCATAAGCTCATTGTAAAATATTGAACAATATTTGAATTATTACCCAATACATATTTTGATGTATCAAGCTATTTGTTAAATTTCATATGCAAAATATCGAGGTTAAAAAATGAATGGTCTAAAAGATGAGAGATTATTACTATAGGTAAGTGGCATATTTCTATAGACACTTAGAACAAGTAGATCTAGAGGGTATATCAACAGACTACTCGCCAATATAAAAAGCTCTTCATTTGAAGAGCTTTTTATATTCGCTTCATCGAAATTGTTTCACGTATACTTTGTAAATTTTGTAGTGTTTCCTCTTGTCGCTGCAATGACAATCCCACATACAAAGTATCTAATAAACTAAGCTGTGCTAATCGTGACGAACTTGCTTCTGTACGAAATTCCGTCTCACGCGTCGAAGTATATAGCGTTATATGAGCAAGTTGGCTTAATGCCGATTTTTGATAGCTCGTAATCGCAATAATGCGAGCCCCTCTTGCTTTCGCTACTTCTAATGCTTCAAGTAATCCTTTATTACTGCCCGAATGAGAAATTGCAATGACCACCGCTTCTTTTGTCAACAAGCCAGCTCCCATAATTTGAAAATGTGAATCCGTATGAGCAATACAAGAAATACCCGTTCTCATAAACTTATGATAAGCATCCATCGCAATAATACCCGAACCACCATTTCCATAAAACTCAATTCGTTTCGCTTCATTCAGCGCACTTACTGCCTGTTCCAACGCGTTATCATTTAACAAATGTAATGTATCTTGCAGTCCTGTAATATGTGAATGAAAAACTTTTTTAGCAACAGTGACCATATTATCTTCTACCGATACTTCCTCATGAATATTTTGCATCGGGGTATGTACAATTTCACGAGCTAATGTAATTTTCAGGTCTTGAAACCCTTGAAAACCTAGGTGTTTGCATAAGCGGAATATCGTTGCTTCAGAACTATTCGTAACTTCAGCTAACTCCGTAATCGATTTATGTACAACATCTTGTGGATGTTTCAAAATATGTTCGGCAATACTTCGTAATTTTGGTGATAAACCATTTAACGAAGCCTGAATCTTTCCAATCCCGCTTTTTGTACCAGGCATATCGTATCTTCCCCTTCCATAGTAGCTATATCCCGTATTAACGGGCAGTAAGACTCCCTCCTCAAAATCCGATGAATGCAAGGGAGTTAGATGGGAGATCAACTGCCCGTAAAAACCCGATTGGTGCGGGCTAATAATCAGTGGGGATGCCCCCCACTGATTAAAGTTTCACTTTATTGTACCTAATAATCGAAAGAAGAAACACCTTTATTTAGCGCATCACTATACATTTTATTTGCTCCTATGTATTCTACCGTAACATGTTACACAATTATTCATACTTATTTCTAGTTTTCCCCATGCTTTACTGCGTATAATGCAGCTTGTGTACGATCATCTACTTCTAATTTAGCCAATACGTTAGAAACGTGTGTTTTCACCGTTTGTTCTGTAATATGAAGCTCTGCTGCAATCTCCTTATTGCTTCTTCCCTTCGCAATTTCACGAAGTACTTCTTGCTCCCTTTTCGTTAACATAGAAAAAGGATTCTCTTTTTCTTTCTTGACTGCTGATCGTCCTAATAGTGCAGGTGTTACTTTCGGGTGAAAATTTGCATTTCCTTGATATACCGCAACGATTGACGCAACAAGTTGATCTGGCTGCACTTCTTTTAATTGATAACCATCTGCTCCAGCTTCTATTACTGGTAAAACATAATCTTGTTCTGAAAAACTACTGAGCATAAGTATCTTTATCGTCTCATCGTATTGTTTTATACGTTTTGTCGCTTCAATACCATCCATTTTCGGCATTGATAAATCCATTAATACTACATCTGGCCTTTCTGTTTGGACGAATGTTAATGCTTCTTCACCATTTTCTGCTTCCCCAATAATTTCAAATTCTTCTCTCGTCTTCAAAAAAAATACAAGTCCCCTTCGAACGATATGATGATCTTCTACAAGTAATAATTTAATTTTCACAGACGTTCTCCCTCTCAAACTGGTAATTGAATTTCTATCTTCGTTCCCTTTTCTGGTTCTGCTTTTATTCGAAAAATCCCCCTCATTAATTCAATTCGTTCTTTCATACTTTTCAAACCAAGTGCGGACTCTCTTACTTGATCCTGTATAAATCCAATTCCGTTATCTTCTATGTAAAAGTGCAGCTTATTATCTTCAATCCTTAAATGAACACATACTTTTTCACACGAAGCATGCTTTTTACAATTATGTAATGCCTCTTGGCTTATACGCCATAAAACTTCTTCTATTTCATCTTCAATTAAAACCATTCCATCAATTCGAACTTCCACTTGAATCCCTAACAGTTTTCCATAATTTTGTATCGCTTCTGCTAAACCTTTCTCTAATCCTTCAGGCCTTAATTGCCAAATCAAAAGCGTCATCTCTTGTAATGCTTCCTGTGATAATTCTCCAATATAACTTAACATCTCTTGCAAGTCTCTATCCTTCGTCATATTTAGAGTTCCTTTCGCTGTTAGCATAATTGAAAATAACAATTGTTTAACGGAATCATGTAGGTCACGTGCAAGTCGATTTCTTTCAGCTACAACTACATATTTCCGTTCTTTCTCAACTAATTGAATACGTTGTATTGTCGTTCCAATTTGAAATGCAATCGCTTCTAATAACGCTAACTCTTCCTCAGAAAAATGTGTTTTATGGGGCGAGGCAACATTTAATAGACCAAATTTCTCTGATCCAGATCTTAGTGGGATTGTCGCATGATGTGTAACATCTTCGGTCTCTCCCCAATTACATTCAATCGCATCCTCTATTCGTTTACATTCAATAATATTTGTCGCTTTTTCCAATCTTCCATTCACAAAACGTTCTACACACCAACAATCTCCTTCACACATCGGCTTCTTTTCTTGCCACGTAAGAGCTGGTGGTAAGTTTTGGTCTACAAGCATACGATGCTTTCCACTTTCATCAATAAAAAATATCCATCCTGTTTGTAAATTCATAACTTGTAACAATGTATGTAACACTTTTTCTAACATTTCCTGTAAGTTTGTCGCTTCATTCAGTAACTCAGCAATTTCTTTTAATGCTTCTAAACGATGCATCTCTTTTTCATCTATGTTCATTCTCATCACCAACTACCATTATAACATTAAGAAATTTCTAAATACTACAAACAAAAAAGAGCTGAATTCCTTCAGCTCTTTTTCAGGAGATATCCCATACAGTTCATTCAAATCCAAATTCTAAATAAAAACAGAAATCAGCTAATTTTCTTTAACTGTCTGATAAAGATTGTCCCCCATGAATATGCTGTAAACTTTCAGTGTTAACGAACATATTCGCTGCTGGCATTTGCACTTGATTTTTATGGAACATAGACATTAATTCAAATCTTACTTGTCTAGAAGTTTCAAAATAATCTTCCGGTTTAATCAAACCTGTAATACAAAATTCATATCCAACATATTTAAGGTTAGGATTTAGGTCTGTAACTCCAACATATTTAAATGGTTCAACAGCTTCATTATCTACTCTATAAAGATTTTGATCCAATTTTTCATTACAAATAACACATACTTCTTCTAACAATTCCTTAACTCTTGTAGGATCTTCCTGATAACTTACCGTGATGCGTTCAATAACTCGCATCCATCCTTTATTAAAATTCTGTATCGTTCTAATCTCTCCGTGTGGTATGGTAAGGAGTTTCCCTGACCATTCACGAATTTGCATAAAACGAATACTAATTTCCTCAATAGTTCCTGAATTTGTTCCGTTAAAAGTTACAAAATCGCCAACACGAAACTCTTTGTCCGCTAATCTTGCAAAGCCTAATATGACATCTTTTAGCATCTGTTGTGCAGCAAAACCGATGACAACTCCCGCTATCCCTGCACCTGCAATAATACTTTTTATATCTACAAATTGACTAATTAAATATACGATCAGACTGATGATAATGATATATCTAAAAATAGATCGAATAACACTTTGAATCGTCTGCTCTACCTCTTCATCAAAAAAGCTTGATTTTTTAAAGAACCAATCAATAATGCGGTTTATGACAAAAGAAATAATGATAAGAACTAAAGCAAATAGTAAAAACCTTAAAAGCAAAAACTCCCTTACATAATTAAAAAACTCCTCAGTATACGTTAATAAACTCATCCATCCACTTCCTTACTAATGAAAATTTCATACAAAGCTGCTTTATTGTAAATACGCATTTATCATCTCAACACTTGTTTTCATAACATCTTTTCTCCTGACCTTAAATCATACTTTCTTAACTATGTATTTGTATTCATTGTTCATCTTCAACAATATAATCATTTCATCAATCTTTCAACTTCAGATGTCCTTTTCTATTCACTATAAATATACCCTTTTTAATAATCTAAAGGGAGATTACAATAGAAATTTTTATAAGCAACTTTGTAACTCTCACCTCGTTCAAAGGAATACATTCACATAACACCGAATAGTTCATTTGATACTTTTTTCATGGAGGTTACAATTAATGGGATATATTGAAGGGATATATTGAAGAGCTAAGAAAAGTTGTTGGATCTAGACCACTCAATCTAGCAGGAGTTGCTGTAGCTGTTTTCAATGAACAAGGTCAAATATTACTATAACAAAGACGAAATGGCATTTGGGGTGTTCCTGGAGGTTTTGTGGAACTTGGTGAATCCACAGAAGAAGCTGGGAGACGAGAAGTGCTTGAAGAAACAGGTATTGAAATTGGTACACTTCAGTTAGTAAGTGTATTTTCAGGTAAAGAGTTTTTTGTACAATTACCAAATGGAGATGAATTTTATCCCATTACAATCGCATACCTTTGCAAAGACATTACAGGTGGCTTGTTAAAAGCAGACGGAGTTGAATCATTACATGTACAATTTTTCGATTTAAACCGACTACCAGAAAAGATTAGTCCGTTCATTAAAAAGTTAATTCAACAACAATTCGTTTCTATTTAAATGTAAAAAAAGAGACCTTTTTGAAGGCCTCTTTTTTACTTCACTTCTGCAAGTAAACAAGATTTAAAATGTCCAAGTGCATATTCATGTCCTTGCCCATTAAAAGATGCAACCGCCTTTTCATAAACGACAATTTTAAATCCTTTATTATAAGCATCTACTGCCGTATGAAGAACACAGATGTCGGTACATACACCTACAAGATGAACTTCTTCTATGCCGCGTTCTCTTAACTTCATCTCTAAATCTGTTCCAGCAAATGCACTGTATCGCGTTTTGTCCATGTAATATACATTCTCATCATTTTTATATTTTTCGTATACATTTTGTAATTCACCAAACAAGTTTCTTCCATTTGTACCTGCTATGTTATGAGGTGGAAACAATTTGGCTTCAGGATGATATACATCATTGTCTTCATGTTTATCGATCGCAAACACTACATAATCTCCATCTTCAATATACTGCTTCGTTACACGCACAAGTTCTTTCTCGATTTCTTGACCTGGCTTCCCGCAAGTTAAAGCACCTTTTTCAGCTACAAAATCATATGTATAGTCGATATTAATAAGAGCTCGTTTCATTACTACTATCTCTCCTTCTTCTGTTTCACAGTAAACAATAGAAAATTTGTTATTACGACATCGTATGTACTATTCGACATTTCAAATGAAATCCCTACATTTCCAACTCAATACTTACCTTAATCCGAGTTTATCATAAAGTGAAACTTTAATCAGAGGGGGGTATCCATCCCCCTCTGATTATTAGCCTTCACCAATCGAGCTTTTACGGGCAGTTGATCTTCCACCTAATTTCCTCGCATGCGCCGCATTTTTAGGTTGGGTTCTTACTGCCCGTTAAAGCGGGATAAAATCGGTACACAATGACAAAACATACAGTTCCAATTAATAAATCATGAATTTGATAATTGAGCGTTACTTCAATTGCCTCTTGTAAGGTAAACCAAATTATCGACATCATTATCACAAGTAAGAAAATACGAATACATCGCTTCAAATTTTCAATCCCTTTCTCTTACATAGCAAAGAATAACTTCTTCCTATTCATTCGTATTAGAAAGCGAAAAAGATTATTCTCTATTACATCATTCAATCCATACAAAAAAGCACACTACTTTTTTGAGTAATGTACTTTTTATTCCACTTATTCCGCTTAAGACGCAGGCTTCGTTTCAAATGTCGCTTGATTAAAGCTAATGACTTTTCCTTTCGGGTCATTGTTTTCAAACTGAGCTGCGGTAATCGTATGACTACCTGTCTCAAGCATTTTTTCTTTTAATTGTACTGTTGTCTGTGTTGAACTAGTTACTTGATGTTTATCTGCAAATATTTGATCTACAAATACGAATGTTTCTTTATCGTTTTGAAAATTAGAAAGTTCTAACTCGACTTGCTGAATTAAAGTATCTTTTTTGATAAATACAGTCGGTATATTGCCATTTTCAGAAGTACCATCTGGTGTAATGACTTTTACTTTCCCTTCTCCAACTGGTACTGCCCCTTCAGGAAATACAACCATATTCTCATCACTGGCATTTACAACCTGTTCTTTCTGATTAGACTGTGCGTCCTCTTTTTCCTTTGGAGTACCACAACCTACTAATAACAATACAGACAGTCCAGCGATTATGAATTTCTTCAAAATTCATCCCCCCTGTAATTTCATTATATTTTATTATACAAAAATAATTTTAATATTTTAAAACTACTTTTAACACTTTCATGAACAAATACTATCTTGCTCACGATTACTGTATCATACTTTCCTTAATAGAACATTAATTTTTTGTAAGCAATAAATAGAAATTCTTTCTTATTCATCATTTTAGCCCAAAATCACACCAAAATATCCCAAAAAATAAAAAGACATCGTTATTTCCAATGTCTTTTTTATCTATTATTTAATAAATGTTGTAATCTCATCAACTTCTTTTCGAGAAAGTTTCTTCGGCTTATCTTTCGGAAACCCGAGTGAAATTACCATATTAATTTGTTTTTGAGGCTCAATTTGTAAATATTGTCGCAGTTCATCCTGAGCTAATAATACAGGTCCTGTCATTGGACAAGTGCCAAGTCCTCTCGCATGTGCAGCTAGCATTAAGTTTTGTGCTGCTAGACAGCTACTCTTAATTCCTTCCTCTTCCCACACTGAATCAGGAACAAAGGCAATTGGATCAAATATTTTTTCCCGAAACTTGGATTCATATGGTGTTGCCAAACATACGATTAATACTGGTGCCTCAGAGAAAGCTGTCGCATACGGTCCGAAAGAACGTGTAAGTAATTTCCCTGCTTTCTCTTCTCCATTTTCTGCTGCTTTTGCTGCAAGTTTATGTAATGCATCCCATGTCATTTGTTCAATTTCTTTAATTTTCTCTCGATTCATAATGACCAAGAACTCCCACGTTTGTGAGTTCGTATCACTCGGTGCATAACGAGCACAATCAATAATTTCTTTTATATCACTAATGGATACTTCTTGTTCTGTAAACTTTCTAACACTTCGTCTACCGTGAATTACTTCTTTAAAATCTTCATAATTCATACATTAAATCCCCTTTTTACAGCGTTTTCAAAAATTGTCCTATGGTTGAATTATATCATGAAAAAAAGCTGGAGGAATACCAGCTTTTTTCCTCATTATTAATTTGTCACTTTAAACAAACTAATACTTTCTTCATATGCAGCTTGTAGTTTTTTCGTAATTGGTCCTCTTTCACCACCTCCAAATTTCTCATCACCAATTTGAACAACTGGGAATATTTCAAGTGGTGTCGCTGTGAAAAAGCACTCATCGGATTCGTACACTTCCTGTAATGAAAATTCACGCTCTTCTACCTCTATATGTAACGCTTTCGCTAATGTAATAACGTAGTGACGAGTAATGCCATGTAAAATAAAATGATCCGCCGGATGTGTAATCAATTTATTATTTTTCACCATAAAGAAATTCGAATGACACCCCTCTGTTACAATTCCATCTCGCACCAATATCGCTTCTTGGTAGCCTTGTTCGTTTATTTTATTTTTAATCATGATATTAGGGAGCAGATTTAATGATTTTATATGGCAGAACTTCCAGCGTATATCCTCTTCGACAGTAACCTTTATTCCTTGTTCCATAGTAGCAGTAGGTCTTGGAAACGAAACGATATTCGCAAAATATGTTGGTTGTAAATCTTTTTCATACACATGATTTCGTGCTTGAGCACCACGTGATATTTGAAGATATACATTCCCATCTTCCTGAAATTGATTTTTTTCAATCATTTGATGTAACTCTTCCACTAACTCTTCTTTAGTAAACGGTGGAATTAGTTTTATTTCTTCCATAGAATTAAAAAATCGTTCCAAATGTAAATCCAATACATGTGGCTTCCCATCATATAACCTAAAAACCTCATATATACCATCACCAAATTGAAAGCCCCTCTCCTCTAATGGGACCATCGGCTGTTCTTCCTTCGTATTCACAATTCTTCCGTTAAATAAAATCCAATCTTTATGAGTAGCTTTCATTCCTTCCCACTCCTTTATTCCATGATTGATTTTATTGTACAACTTATCCACACTTAAAAGAAGGAATTTTCTGTATTTAACTAAATTAAAAAGTACATCACCTATTTAAAGTGATGTACTCAACCATTCATTTATTTCAGAAAATATTTTTCAATATCATCTAACATTAAATTTGCTGCTTTAATACCGCCTGCTGTATTCCAAATTACTTCATCCACTTGGAATACTTTATTGTCTTTTGAAGCTTGTAGCTGCTTAAAGAGTGGATCTTCTGTCCATTCTTTTGCTAACGTATTTCCTTCGTTATTCTTATCTGCATCTTTATCAGATGTAAAATAGAATATGTAGTCCCCATCCATATTCGGAATTTGCTCTTTTGTAATTCCTTTTATCGCAAATTCATCTTTATCTTGTAGTGGTGGTCGCTTAAATCCAACATCATTTAAAATAGCACCTGAGAATGAGTTTTTCTGATAAATCCGAACATCACCTGGTACGAAGCGAATAATAGAAACTGTAGAATTCAATTTATCTCCTAACTTCTCTTTCATTCCTTCAATACGTTTTTTATAATCTTCAAGAGCCTTTTGCCCTTCTTTTTCTTTATTTACAGCTTTTGTATAAAGTGTAAAGTTTTCCTTCCAATCCCCGCGCAATGTTTCAGCGTATACAGTTGGCGCTATTTCGTTCAATTGCTCATATATTTTTTCATGACGCATTTTATTCCCGATAATTAAATCCGGCTTAAGCTTCATAACTGCCTCTAAATTAATATCACGCTCAGTTCCTACAACTTTCGTATCTTTTAAATCTTTCGCTAAATGAGGATACCATTCATCACCAGCACGTGGTTTTGTAGTTCCAACTGGTGTTACTCCAACAGCTAAAAGTGCCTCCGCACCCTCATTTGTTAAAACAACTACTTTTTTAGGTGTACCATTTACTGTTGTTTCACCCATTGCATGCTTTACAGTATACGAATCTTTTGCTTTAGCTGATGTATCATTTTCTTTTTTCTCTTCTTTGCTACACCCTGCGATTATTACCATAAGTATCATAATGCAGAACATAAATATTTTTTTACTATGTACCATATGTCCCCCCTAGATGAAATCGATTATCATTAACAATTAAAGGTTAATGTATATTACATACATTGTCAATGTATATCAGAAAACTTTTTTAATATATACAATTTAGATTCTATCCGCTATTCAAATGTTTATTTTTAAAATAAAGTGTATAAGTATGAAAATAATAAACGTTCTTAAAATGCGTATCTACGTTATACATAAATACGCATTCATATTACATTATAAACTCATTTCCTAATATTGATTATATTTAATATATGATGGATCATTGTACACCCATTGATTTCCACCAAGGTTCAACCAACCGTTTTGATTAATATATACTAAATAAGATTCTGGATTATTTAATTTACGAATAACTGAAGAAGATGTTGATGGACCACTTCTTAAATTCACATTCGTTCCTTGTATATATGCGACACCAATTGCACTTCCATCACTATTGTTCGTCTTTACAAAATTAATGTACGAAGGGTCATTATACACCCATTGTCCATTTCCTAAATCCAACCATCCATTACTTTCCTGATATACGACATACGACTCTGGGGAGTTTAGTTGACGAATAACTGAAGAAGACGTTGATGGACCACTTCTTAAATTCACATTTTTCCCAAGTATATAGGCGATCCCCTTCGTTTGTGGTGTTGGCTGGGGGTTTGGAGGTTGTGGATTTGGAGGATTGGGATTTGGAGCAACTCCAAAAATAGCTGCTATCCCATTTGCATACGCTTGACTTAAGTCTTCAATAAATTGTGGATTTTTCAATAAATTAGCATCAAACGTTGTATCAATAAAAGCAGTCTCAGTTAAAATTGCATCCATTGCAGTCTCTCTTAGTACCGCATAATTTGCTTTTTTGGCTCCTCGGTCACGAAGACCATATTTAGTTAATACAGGATTGACTGCTGCATGCATTTTTTGTTGCTTTTCATATGCGGAACTACTATTAGATAGCGCATTGTAAATATAACTTTCAAATCCAGTGCCACCGCCGCTATTAATGTGAAATGAGATAAAATAATCTGCACCAAATGAATTAGCAATATTAGCACGTTCTGATAAAGAGATGAATACATCGCTGTCACGTGTCATTTTAATATTGATTGGATAATTTGCAGATAAAATATCTCGTACACGTCTAGCAATTTGAAGTGTTAACTCTTTTTCCACTAACCCATTACCAACAGCACCAGAATCATATCCACCGTGCCCTGCGTCTATAACAAGTTTCATATATCTTTTTCATTCCTTTCGTTAAGGTAATAAGCTTACATTTCTACTCGTCCTATTTTATGTTAGTTGTACAAGTTCCGTTACAAATACAAAGAAAAAGCCCCCTTATGTAAGGCGGCTTCTATCACTTTTCTTTAACCAATTTAAAATGAATATGTACGATTGATAGTGGATGTAACGTATACAAAACAAAATAAATATAAGAGCTATTCCAACACCGCTGTATAACAATCCAAACTTTAAAAAGATGTTCAAAAGGGGTGAAAAATGAATTGCGTTTTGTAATGCAAATAACATGCAAAACAAAATTACAAACACGGGTATATATTGTAATTCATATGGTCTTCTCTTCTTATACATTCTTTTTCGAATAAAAATCTGGCATAGTTCTGCTACAATAAAACAACTTCCAACTAATACAAGACCAGCAGTCATTGTCATACATTCACCTGCCCCATATTCATTTCATCAAGTAATCAATATTCACTATATTTTCTTTACATATATTCCATTTTCCTCAATAAAACCAGATCCTACTATGAAAGATTTAGCTTGTTCCGTATACACCGCTTGCAATACTTTTATTTCATTCACATTTCTCTGCTTCATTATTTCTTCAAATGTAAAATACGTATTTGTCCCGTATCCATAACCTTGATAATCAAAATGAATAATTAACTGTGACAAAATAGCACTCTCTTCTTGGACACTATAATCTATTACACCAATATATGTATCATCAACTTTTACACAATACTGAACCTTTTTCATATCTAAGCTGTGTGAGTGAAACATTTCTTTTACAACGCTTTCATTTTCTGTATTTACTTTCTCAAACGTAATCATTTGTTGTCCATCCTTTTACTATTATTGTATCAATTATAATTACAATTTATGAAAAAAACCTTAAGGCCGAATACGACCTTAAGGTTTTTTATTAAACTAAGCTATACGCACGCTTTGTTTCTTCGTGGAACTTATTCGTATCGTATTTATGCTCAACATAAATTTGATGCCATACCATAAACGCAAGTACAGTCCAAATTTTACGGCTATAATCGCCTTTATCTGCACAATGTGCTTCCAGTAAGTTTAATACATACTGTTTGTCGATTAAATGATCCGTTTTGCTTTCTTTAATAATATTTATAGCCCAATCGTGCATTTCATCTTTTAACCAGTGACGAATTGGTACTGGGAATCCAAGCTTTTTACGATCTAATACGTGATCTGGAACAATGCCACGTGCTGCTTCACGTAAAATAGCTTTCGTAGTTCCGTTAGCAATTTTCAATTCAGTCGGAATTTTAGATGCAACGTCAAATACTTCTTTATCTAAGAACGGTACACGAAGTTCTAATGAATTTGCCATCGTCATTTTATCAGCTTTTAATAAAATATCGCCGCGTAACCATGTGAACATGTCAATGTACTGCATTTTACTTACATCATCATAATCTTTAATTTCGTTATACAATGGTTTCGTGATATCCATATAGTTAACACTTTCATCGTAATACTTCATTAATTCAGCTTTCTCTTCTTCACGGAAGATTTTCGCATTTCCATAGTAACGCTCTTCAATTGGCGTACATCCACGCTCTAAGAAGCTTTTTCCTTTAAATCCTTCTTTAAGAGCACCACTTAATGCCTTTAGAACGCTCTTTCCTGGGCTAGGAATGTAAGAGAACATTTTTAAAGAGTTTGGCTCACGATAAATGTTATATCCACCAAATAGCTCGTCTGCACCTTCACCAGAAAGAACAACAGTTACATGTTTACGTGCTTCTTTCGCAACGAAATACAATGGTACAGCTGCTGGATCTGCTAAAGGATCATCCATATGCCAAATAATTTTTGGGAACTCATCCATAAACTCTTGCGCTGAAATGAATACGTTATGGTTTTTAACTCCTAATTTCTCAGCAGTTTCTTTCGCAACGTCAACTTCACTGAAACCGCGTTGCTCAAAACCAATAGAAAATGTTAAAAGATTTGGGTTCATTTCTCTTGCGATAGAAGCAATAATAGATGAATCGATACCACCAGAAAGGAATGAACCTACTGGTACATCACTACGCATATGCACTTTTACAGAATCGTATAATACATCACGAATTGCTTGGATATGTTCCTCTTTCGTTGCGCTTGAAGCGTTGAAATAAGGATTCCAGTAGCGATGGATTTCCATCTCTTTACCGATTTCTTTTACGAAGTAATGACCAGGCTCAATTTTATTAACATCAATTGTTAATGTTTCTGGCTCTGGACCATATTGGTACGTAAAGTAATGTTGTAGTGACGTTGGGTTTACCCCTTTGTCTTCCATTACATGCATAATACTTTTCTTCTCAGATGCGAAGAATGTAGTATCACCTTGTTGTGCGATGTATAAAGGCTTAATGCCGAAGTGGTCACGCGCACCGAAAAGTGTCTTTTCTTCACGATCCCAAATCATAAATGCGAACATACCACGAAGGTAGTCTACACATTTTTCTTTCATATGTGCATACAATGCAATGATAACTTCTGTATCAGATTGCGTTGCAAATGTCGCGCCTTTTTCAAGTAACATTTCACGTAATTCTACATAATTGTAAATTTCACCATTAAAAATAATTACATATCGATCATTTTCATAAGTTAGCGGCTGATGTCCTGCCTCTAAGTCAATGATGCTTAAACGGCGGAAGCCAAATTGTACATGTTCATCACGAAAATATCCTTCGTCATCTGGACCTCGGTGGAAAATCATCGTGTTCATATTTTCAAATTGATGTTTTTCTGTTTCTGAAAACTCTCTAGGGTTTTCACATAAACATCCCACAAAACCACACATACTTCTTACCCTCTTTCAGTTTTCATTCTGTCTCTATACTACTATATCAACCCTATTTATACTAGCATAATCAACTGAATATGGCGACCAAAAACTATAAAAAAATCACTCCATTTCACATTTTTAACAATTTTTTATGAAAACATGAAAACTAGGCAATCACCTTTCTCCGCTTTTGTCATATGATATTGCATATTGATTTCTAGGAGGGAATACCATGAGTGAAGAAAAAAAAGATTCTTCTCGTCCACCGGTTCGCAATTATTTAAAGCAAATTGATGATTTTTTCGAGCAAACACCACTTCGCAATGTAATCGCTGATTTAAATCATTTTTTCCAAAAAGGAAACCGTTTATTAACATTCCCTGTAGATTTATACGAAGTTGGTGACGAACTCTTCGTAACAGCTGAACTACCAGGCATACAAAAAGAACAAATTCAAATTGAAATACAAAGTGAATACTTAAAAGTCTCTGTTAAAGAAGATATACTTGAAGAGGCAGACGAAAAAACATCTCATAACTATTATCGCCGAGAACGCTCCATTTCAGAAGCTTCAAGAATTATTAAGTTACCATATTTAATTAATAAAAAAGCAGCGAAAGCTTCTTATCAAAACGGTGTGTTAGAAATTCGTGCACAGAAACTTCCGCAACAACACGATATATTATCCATAGACTAAAAGACAAAAAAGAAGGGTGCTAAGCACCCTTCTTTTTACTCCACTAATCGCTTCATATCACGTATAATATCTTCGTATGGCGTATTACTAATACCACTATATTTCTTCATTACTTTTCCATTTTGATCAATTAAATAAAATGATGTACCATGCATTACTTGCCCATTCTCTGGTTTATCTACAAGCGATTGGAAGTTATCTTTTGCGAACTTTGTAATATCCTCCAGCGAATAACCTGTTAACAAGTTCCAATTACTTGTATCTTCTGTAAACTTTTGAATAAATGCTTTCAAATTTTCTGGTTTATCAAGGTCAGGGTCTACACTAAACGATACAAACTGAACGTCTAATTTCTCTTCCTTCGCCATCTTCTGTAATTTCGCCATATTAGCAGTCATTGGCGGACAAACTGTTTGACAGTTTGTAAACATGAAATCAGCTACCCAAACTTTCCCTTTTAAATCTTTTGTACCAAATGGCTTTCCTTCTTGATTTGTAAATTGGAAAGTTTCTAAATCCCAGTTTAACGGTTTACGTAATTTTGAACCTGAACTGCTACAACCTGCAAGTATAAAGAGACAAAATACAACCATAAGACCAATTAACCTTTGATAACGCTTCATTATTAAACCTCTTTTCTCTTTCCTTAATTTATGTAAGTAATGTATATCATAACAAAAGTAAACACTATGAGAAAATTGTTTACGTCATTTGTTCACGAAATCGTACGATTTTACGTATGTTACTTCTTTATTTAAAGCTAATTACTAGACAAAATATATTTTACTACTATTATTTCTCTAAACATTATTTACGAAACAAAGTTCATTGTTAAATTTGTAAATGCCTATCCCCTGTTTTTTTACAATTACTTAAACATTAATCCATGTTAAACACTGTATTCCTTAACAACATTTCGGTACAATACAACTACAACGATTTTAAATGAGGTGATGTTCATGGCTAAGCGCTATGAAAATATGGATAATATAAGTACAAAAAAATCGATTCGCTCCTTCCTACGCTGGCGTAAAGAGAGAAAACAAACCAAAAAAGACTTTTCTTTTCTAGTAGAACAATCACCTGTTAAACAAAGTAAATTTTTGCTCAATAACTTTGAAAAAACAACTGTCACATGGATTGGTCATTCCACTTTTCTCATTCAAACGAACGGCTTAAATATTTTAACAGATCCAGTATGGGCAAATAAATTAAAGTTGGTTCCACGACTTACTGAGCCAGGGCTCTCTATAAAAGAACTACCGAAAATCGATATCGTTCTTATTTCACACGGTCATTACGATCATTTAGACTTTTCATCTCTTCGCCAACTAAATGATGATGCCTTATACCTTGTTCCTATTGGGCTTAAAAAATTATTCACTCGTAAAAAATTTACCAATGTAGAAGAATACAACTGGTGGGAAAGTACAACAATTGATGAAGTCTCTTTTCACTTCGTACCTGCCCAGCACTGGACGAGAAGATCATTATTTGATATGAACACCTCTCACTGGGGAGGATGGATCATTGATAATATGACTTCTTCAGAAACCATTTATTTTTGTGGTGATAGTGGTTATTTCCAAGGTTTTAAAGAAATCGGAAACCGTTTTTCAATTGATATTGCACTTATGCCAATTGGTGCCTATGAACCAGAATGGTTTATGAAAGTGTCTCACGTTTCACCTGAAGAAGCTGTGCAAGCCTATTTAGATATAAAAGCTACACATTTCATTCCAATGCACTACGGTACTTTTGCTTTAGCAGATGAAACACCAAGAGAAGCAATAACAAGACTACGAAATAACTGGAATTTACGAATGCTACCGTGGGAACAACTACATGTTCTTTTTTTGGGCCAAACTTTCACTTATAGCCCTACTACACTAGAGAAAGAGCCGGAAAAAATTATTGAAACCTCTCATGTATAACAGAGCTACTTTTTCGAATAATTTATCATATACTATAGAAAATCGAAAAGGGTGTTTTCCATGAAAGATTACTTACAGACTCGCTATATCATTAGCGGAAGCGCCTGTATTGCCCTTCTCATTTCTTATTTCATTTACACATAAAAAAACTACTTGAAAATATATTTCAAGTAGTTTTTTTTTTATTCTGCTAAATACATAAAGCCAATTGCGCCTGGCCCTGTATGAGTACTGATAATTGGTGTTGTAAAGAAAATTTCCGATTCAGTGAATCCACTCACTTTTTCAACAGCAGCTTTTACACTTTCTGCTAAAGGAATTGCTTTTGCATGTGGAACAGCAACAGCCTTAATAACTTTTCCTGCTGTATCTTGCTCAAATAATTTAGCTAAAGTTTTAACAACTTGCCCTTGACTACGAACTTTTGTCACTGGATTGTATGCTCCACCATCAAGGTTCGCAATCGGTTTGATGTTCAGTAAAGAACCGATAAACGCTTTCCCTTTACCGATACGTCCACCTTTCACTAAATTTTCTAATGTATCTACAACTACATATAAACGAGTATTTTCCCTAACTTCATCAATTCGTTTTAAAATATCTTCTAGTGAGCGTTCTTCTTTTGCCATTTTCGCAGCTTCAATTACTTGATATGCTAATGCATGGCTAATGAATTGAGAGTCAACAACTGTTACTTTCGTATCTGTCATTGATGCAGCACTATTTGCTGTTGCAACAGTGCCACTCATTCCACCTGTCATATGGATGGAAAGTACTTCACTTCCATCTTCCCCTAACTTTTCATACATTTCTACAAATGTACCCATAGCTGGTTGTGATGTTTTTGGTAATTCTTTTGATTTCGCCATTTCTTCAATAAATTCATCTGGTTGTAAATCAACGCGATCTAAGTAGGATTGTCCATTTACAGAAATAGATAATGGTAAAACATGAATATCATACTTCGCAATCACTTCTTGAGATAAATCTGCCGTTGAATCTGTTACAATTTTAATTTTTTGCATATTATATTCTTCCCTTTCCAATACGCTCTCCCTGTTATTATACTAGCATTCCCAGCGCTTTCAACAATTTAGAACAAATTTCACCAAATTAATTATATTTTTATACCTAAAATGAAAAAGACAGAGCCTACCTAACTCTGTCCCTGCTGTATATTATGCGTTCTTTTCAAGAGTATTTGTTTTATATACATTTGAATAATCATTCCACTTCAAACAACTTTGTAAATATTCACGGAAAGAGTACGAGAATCTTGGATTTTTATGTTTTTGAATTTTTGCAATAAACAATTGAAGACGAGACTGAATTAGAAACGCTAATGGATGCTGTGTTTGTAGGACAGGGATTTCAAATATTTTAATACAACTCCCTGTTGCATGAGTGAAATAAAAACTTTTCGTAATCACAATATCAATCCTCTTTTTCGTTGGATTTTTGAACTTCCTCCACTTTATCCTTTAACACGTTTTTCAAGTGTAGGTTTCCTATGAAAACTAAAATATTCTTAAGCGGCCCCCGTTTAGAAGTTAATACTTCATTTATATCCACCTAATTCGGCCCCTGTCCTATATATCCCTTGAGACGGGAGTCTTATTACCCATATATAGCTCGATAACTTCAGTATAAACTTATAAAAGTGAAAAGTTTGTCTAAATTTTGGAGATTCTATAATTTTTTTCTTCTATATATTGTATACGATTATATCTAGAGTATAACAAATAAATTAAAAAGTGCCTTTATAAAGAGGCACTTTTCGACTGTTTTTCTTCTCTTTTTGTTTTCGCTTACTAACAATCTTTGATAAAGCGATACTAATTTCATAAATACAAATAAGTGGTACCGCAACTAAACTATGTGATAAAAAATCAGGTGGTGATATACATGATGCAATAATAATCAATATTACATATGCATACCTTCTTATTTTCACAAGAAATTCTGCCGTTAAAAGTCCAATACTCGTTAAAAACATTACAACTACAGGTAATTCAAAAATGACAGCAAACGGAACAGTTAAATTTAACACGAAGTGAAAATATTTTTCCGTCGTAAACATCGTATTAAACATTTCATTACCAATTGTCGTTAAAAAATGAAATAGAAACGGCATTACAATGAAATAACCGAAAGACAAGCCTGCAATAAATAACAGGGATAATACAGGAATATACATTAATGTCATTTTTTGTTCATTCGGATGTAAACCAGGTTTTACGAATAACCAAGTTTGTATCGCAGCAAAAGGAATCGTACAAACGATAGCAAATACTGTAGCAATCGAGAAAAAAATCCACAATACATCACTCGGACCGAGAACTGTTAACTTCATCGGCAAATCTTTTACGAGCCAAAAATATATATCCTTCGTAAAAGTAAATCCAATAATTAAAAATAATACAAATGATAAGACTGTATATATTACTCGTTTACGAAGCTCAACAATATGTTCTACTACGCTCATTTCCCGATCTTCCATCTCGTTCACCACACTTTATTTATCCATTCCGAGGAAAACTCATCACATTTTATTTACTTCTTTTCCTTCTCTTGAAATGCCTCATCAGTCAATTCTTTCGTTGATTTCTTAAATTCTTTTAACGTTTCCCCTAAAGCCTTTCCGATTTCCGGCAATTTTTTAGGCCCAAATAAAATTAGTACAGCTACTAAGATTAAAATTAACCCTGGAAAGCCAATATTTGAAAACATTTCCCCATCCCCTTTTAAAGTAGATTTCTTGTCCTACTATTACATAATTTTATTTTGTCAAAAAAGTTTGAAAACGTCAATGAATCCATCGTCTTTTGTCAAAAAAATTCAAAAATATAATCAATTATACAAATTTCATTTTCTATTTCACTTGTGTATGATATGGTAAGTAAAACAGCATATTATTTCATAATAATAGGAAGGATTTTCAAAATGACAGAAAAAATGACACGTATGACGCAATTTATGAAAGAAGAAGTCGCAAATGCAATTACTCATGGTATCGGTGCCATTTTAAGCATCCCTGCCTTAATCATATTAATTATCCATGCCTCTAAACACGGTACGGCATCTGCTGTCTTTGCATTTACTGTTTACGGTGTAAGCATGTTCTTACTGTACTTGTTTTCTACTTTGTTACATAGTATTCATCATCCAAAAGTAGAAAAGTTATTTACCATTTTAGATCACTCAGCCATTTATTTATTAATCGCAGGCACATATACTCCTTTTCTACTCATTACACTACGCGGACCACTTGGCTGGACGTTACTTGCAATTATTTGGACACTTGCAATCGGCGGAATTATCTTCAAAGTTTTCTTTGTACGTCGTTTTATCAAAATGTCAACATTATGCTATATCATAATGGGATGGCTCATTATCGTTGCTATTAAACCGCTATATGAAAATTTAACTGGTCACGGTTTTTCACTACTATTAGCAGGTGGAATTTTATATTCTGTCGGTGCTATATTCTTCCTTTGGGAAAAGCTACCTTTCAATCATGCCATTTGGCATCTTTTCGTATTAGGTGGTAGTGCAATGATGTTTTTCTGCGTACTATTTTATGTATTACCAGCAGCATAAAAAAACTTATATATATATTACTTACTTACTTATTATTATTAGTTAGTAGTAGTAGTACGTACGTACGTAGTAGTTAGTTAGTTAGTTTAGTTTAGTTTACTT
>NZ_ALBR01000060.1:0-198153 GCF_002081505.1 Bacillus sp. CDB3
TTACGTTACGTTTACGTTACGTTACGTTACGTTACTTACGTACTAACGTAACGTAACGTAAGTAACGTAATAACTAAGTATACGTATATATATAACTTTTTTTTATTACTTATGTAATTGAGATGCAATAACGTCTTGTGTATGTTTTGTTAATTCTTTAATATCCATACTTGCATATTCTTCTTGTGTAATTGGCTTAGAAATTGTTACCGTTGCATGTGCCGGCTTCATACGATTTCCATTTGCCTCAAACATTTTATATGTACCGTCTAACGTTACTGGTAAAATAGCTACGCCAGATTTTACTGCAAGGTGAAAACTACCAGCTTTAAACTCTCCTATTTCGCCGCCCTTACTTCTTGTTCCTTCTGGAAAAATCACGATAGAATGTCCGTTCTTTAATAGCTCGATTCCATCTTTAATTGCTTTAAGAGATTGACGACGATCACTGCGATCCATAAACACACAATTCATTAGTTCCATCCAAGTTGGTACAACCGGAAACTTTTTAATTTCTGCTTTTGAAACGAATCCAATTGGCTTATTTAAGTAACCGAGTAAAACAGGAATATCCATATTACTTTGATGATTACTTACAACTAGTACTGGCTTGTCTTTCGGTACATTTTCAAGTCCCTTTACTTCTACAGTCGACCCGGCTACACGCACCATCTTCTTACCAAACCAGTTTGTTGTTTTATACACAACACTATCTTTTTCTTGCGGTGACATCGTATTTGCTTTTCTTTTAATACGCCACAGTCTTGGTGTAATCGCAATTACGATTAAAATTAAATAAAAGATTTTAAAAAACGTTTGAATCATACAGAACCCCCACCTATTATCATTCCGACCTTCATTATACTAGACAAACGAAGGAAAAAGAAGAAAAAATGTCCAAACAACAAGTGTTTGGACATTTTTAAAGTATTCTATATTAGAAACGTTTTACTAATTCACGTGCATTAGCAATTGCTGCTTCTTTAATTTCTTGTGCTTTTTCAGGATTAGCATTCATACCTTCAACTGCGATATATTCAGTTTCATTTACACCGATGAATCCTAATACTGTTTTCAAGTGATTACGACCGAAGTCTACAGCTGCGTATGCTCCTTCAGAATAAACGCCACCTGTCGCTTGAATGTGAAGTGCTTTTTTGCCTTCTAATAAGCCAACTGGACCATTTTCAGTATATTTGAATGTTTTACCTGCGATTGCTACGTTATCTAAGTATGCTTTTACTACTGGTGGATAGCTAAAGTTCCACATTGGAGTTACGAATACATAACGATCTGCATGCATAAATGTTTCTAAGTTTGTGTTCATTGCTGCAACTTTTTGTTGTTGAGCTTCCGTTAAAGTTTCAAAACCTTCACCTGCTGCAAATTTACCCCAAGCAGCAAATACATCTGCATCAATTGCTGGTACAGTTGTATTAAATAAATCAATTGTTACAACTTCGTCTTGTGGATGTTCGTTTTTATATGCTTCGATGAAAGCTTCTCCTACTGCCATACCGAAAGAACCTTCTGCTGAATTTGGATTTGCTGTGATAAATAGTACTTTTGTCATTGTATTCTCTCCCTTTTTCTAATTTATCTTTAATTCAAGATTTATAATTCAAAAGTAAATAACTTACCTTATGTAAGTATAATACAAAAAGTCATACTTAATGTCAATAAAAATAGCTGCTTTTTTTTCGTAAGTTAATAAGAATTCTATTGTTTATTTTTTTGTATATAAGCATTAGGATTTTAACCAATAAAAAAACTACCTCCATATTTCATGGAGATAGTCTTTATTAATCATTACTTTTGAAAAACATGTTTCACTTTTTCAGCCGGAATATTACTTCCACCTCTACCTTTTACATCTTCAATCATCATTGTAATGACCATATCAGGTGAATTTAAATCAAACGCAGCAAACCAACCTAGTTCTTTTCCTTCTGCCTCTTTTGATGCTTTTAATTCTGCTGTTCCTGTTTTACCAGCAAGAGTCATACCATCAATTTTAGCAATTTTTCCAGTACCATCTGGATCGTTAATTACTTTCGTTAATGCTGTTTTTAATATATCCTGATTCCCTTTAGAAATCACATTTTCTTTCCAAGCTTTTGGTTGTTTATCTGTTTTAATGATGTACGGCGTGGGAATCGTTCCATCATTGACAATTGGTGCATACGTTAAGGCTAAATGAAGAGGAGTCATTAAGACTTCTCCTTGTCCGTATCCTGTATCTGCCATTTGAATATCATTTTTAATGCCGTCATTTGCAATTTTAGAAGCAGGGAATCCGTATTCGATTGGTAATTTCTCATCGAATCCGAATTTTTTCGCTTCAGTCATAAATTTATCTTTACCTATTTTCAAAGCTTCTTGTGCGAAGTAAATATTATCCGAGTATTTCATCGCCTTATCAAAATCAATCGGATTTGCATCTTTTACACGTGTTACATAATAATTACCCCAAGAAGAATCTTTCGTCCATTTCAATCCTTCAATTTTCAATTCTTCTTTCGGATCAATCGTTTTTGTTTCAAGACCAATTGCCCCTGTAATAGGCTTAAATACAGAGCCTGGAACCGATAATTGTGTGAATCGATTCGTCATTGGTTTTTTCGGGTCATTATTCCAAGCTTCACGTTGAGCTTTTGATGTCCCTCTCGCAATAAGATTAGGATTGTACGCTGGACTACTCACAAGCGCAATCGTTTCTCCACTTTTCGGATTGATTGCTGCACTTGATCCAGCTTCTCCTTTCATTTCATTATAAATTTTTTCTTGTACAACACTATCAATAGTTAAAGTTACATTCTCTCCATCAACAGCATCTGTTTTCGCTAAATTTTTAATTTCTTTTCCTTGTGCATCTTCCATGAAGACACGGCCACCTTTTTTACCACGTAGCTTTTCTTCCAATATTTGCTCTAAACCAGCTTTACCTACTGGATCATCAGCTTGATAGCCTTTCTTTTGTAGCGTTTTTAAATCTTCCGCATTCACTTTTCCAATATAACCAGTAAGATGTGCTGCTGCTTCTCCTAATGGATATGAACGAACATTTACTGGTTTTGTTGCAACACCTGGTAAATCAATGTACGTATTTTGCGTTTCCCCCTCAGGTAAAATTCCAATTGGTACGAGATACCCTGGTTTTACCCATTTAGCAGCTAGTTTCTGATCAATTTCTTCTACAGACACATTTAACAACTTCGCTACAGTTTCTTTCGTTTGTGGAGCAGCATCTCCTAATTTTTCTGGAATCATTCCGATTTCAGAAGCTTTACCATTCGTCGCAAGACCTTTTCCATTACGATCGTAAACTTCACCACGTTTTGGCTGTGTTGTCTGCATACGCACTTTACTATCCTTTGTCATACCTGGGAATATAAAATCAGGAGTCCAATCTATTTTCCATGATTCTTTATCTCCGTCTTTTTCTTTCACCATTTTTGCTTCATGGCTAAAAGTGATTTTACCACCAACTGTATCCATACTTACCTTAAAAGGAACAGGGCCTTCATCTTTTTTATCTTCTTTTACTTCCCCTGTTTCTACCTTTAAGTCTTTCACTTCGATACCAGAATAAATCTTTTCATATTTCTCAGTAAACTCTTTCTTTGAAATATCTTTTTTTGCATTTTCTGATAATTGATCATACATATCAGCAAATTTTTGCTTATTCCACGCTTTTGCATATGTATCAAACGCTTCTTGTGGCTTTTCTTCTTTGCCGCATCCGACTAGCATTAATGCAAAGCAAAGAAAAAGAATCCCCCATATTTTTCTCAACCGATTCTCCTCCTCTTTCTATCTTAATACTCTTGAAAATTTTAGCATTTTCACATGCTATATTTCATTATAGCACTATCGAATATCATCTATAAACTTATATCGATGAATATAAATAAAAAGATTGATGCAAATTTTCACATCAATCTTTATTATTATTGTTGCTTCTCATATACATGGTAATAGTACGTATACGGATTTTTTTCATCCGTTAAACCTTTTTCTACAAAAATCTCTTTCCAATTTGTCATGTCTATTTCCGGGAAAAATGTATCCCCTTCAAATGCATAGTGGATTTTTGTTATATATAACTTGTCTACGTAAGGTAAAAAGAGATCATAAATTTGCGCTCCGCCAAAAATAAAGATCTCTTCTTCATTTTTGCATAGTTCAAACACTTCTTCTACAGAATGTGCTACTTCACAGCCTTCAACATGATACCCTTCATTACGCGTTACAATAATATTACGTCTTCCAGGCAGCGGTCTACCAATCGCTTCGTAGTTCTTTCTGCCCATAATAAGCGGGTGGCCCATCGTCGTTTTTTTTACATACTGTAATTCACTTGGTAAACGCCAAGGTAAATTATTATCTTTACCAATTACTCTATTTTCGTCCATTGCGACCATAAATGAAATAATCATTTTTTCATCTCCTCTACAATTACACTGCAACCGGTGCTTTAATTGCTGGGTGTGGATCATATCCTTCAATCGTTAAATCTTCCATTTCAAAATCGAACACAGATTTCACATCTGGATTTAATGTAAGTTTCGGGAATGGACGTGGTTCACGTGCTAATTGCTTTTCTACTTGTTCAAAATGATTTGTATAAATGTGTGCATCTCCAATTGTATGAACAAACTCGCCAACTTCAAGACCACATTCATGTGCAATTAAATGTGTCAGTAATGAATAGCTTGCGATGTTAAATGGAATTCCAAGGAATATGTCACCGCTTCTTTGATATAACTGACAAGAAAGCTTTCCATCTGCTACATAAAATTGAAATAACGTATGACAAGGCGGTAAAGCCATGCTTGGTACATCCTCAGGATTCCAAGCAGAAACAATTAGTCGACGTGAATCTGGTGTTTTCTTAATCATTTCAATTACATCTTTTAGTTGATCAAGCGTTTCACCAGCTGTCGTTTTCCAAGCACGCCATTGCTTTCCGTATACGTCTCCTAAATAACCATATTTATTCGAAAAATCATCATCTTCTAGAACGTTCTTTTTAAACAATTCCATTTGCTCATCGTATTGCTTCTTAAATTCCTCATCTTGTTGTGAGCGAAGACCAAAATCTGCCATATCAGGGCCATTATATTCGTCACTTTCTACCCAGCCCTTAAACGCCCATTCATTCCAAATATTATTATTATGTTGCAATAAATAACGAATATTTGTATCACCTTTCATAAACCAAAGCAGTTCACTTGCTACAAGGCGAAATGGGACTCTCTTTGTCGTTAATAAAGGAAATCCTTTACTTAGATCGAAACGCATTTGGTAACCAAATACAGATACAGTACCTGTCCCCGTACGATCTTCTTTCTTCGTACCGTGCTCCATTACATGACGGCATAAATTTAAGTATTCATATTCAGCATGTTTCATATGTAAGAAAACCTTCTTTCAATCTTATATGCAATTTATCATAACATGAAAAACATCGAATTTAATAATCCAAATTAATAAAAAACATTTCTATATTAACAGAATTCTACCTCATTTATTTTCTTACAAAATGTAAATTCATAATCGCCCGATCCTAGTTCCTTTTCAATCCTATCTCTCGTTTCCCATTCAACTTCCTGAATTCGTAACGTTGCTGTAGTATTTGCTGGTACTGAGACATTTAATATAACTTGTTCATGTTCTACACGCCAATCAATTTTAATTTCTCCATACGCTGTTTCACGCTTTATATTAATCCATTCTAGATTGGAATCAAAATGAGGTTGGATATAAAAATGTTTATATCCAGGCTTTGTTTCATTCACTTCTAGCCCCACAATATATCGGTATATCCATTCAACGATAGAACCGTATGCGTAATGATTATAAGAATTCATGCTATCCTTCCA
This sequence comes from Bacillus sp. CDB3, assembly GCF_002081505.1. Taxonomy (NCBI): domain Bacteria; kingdom Bacillati; phylum Bacillota; class Bacilli; order Caryophanales; family Bacillaceae; genus Bacillus; species Bacillus sp. CDB3. The sequence goes on from NZ_ALBR01000060.1 coordinate 5,886, forward strand.
AAGTGTTCCATCTTCTTTCACACCATCCCAATGTTCCCAAATCGTTGTAGCACCTTTTTTCACTTGATATAACCAAGATGGATAATCTTCATGAAAAAGAAGCTTACAAGCAAGGTCATGACGTTTAAACTTGCTTAATATTAAATTCAAATACGGTGTTCCTATAAAACCAGTTGTTAAATGATTTTTATTTCTTTTAAAAGCTCAATTAAGCGATTAAATATTTTCTCCTTCACATTATCATTTACCAATTCAAACAAAAGCACCAATACGTGGGCAGTTTGGGTATCTGAAATTAATCTACCATTTGGTGTAACGAATTCATTTTGAAATGCTTGAACAATATTTGCGTGTAACTCTTCATAAAACTTAGCATCTGTATTTTCACCTAAAATCTCAGCAATTCTTTGTAAAAGCGATGTAGAATACGCATAGAAAGCCGTCGCAATAAAATACTTGTCTGTTCCGCCTTCATATACATCTGGTTTCGTATCTAATGCAAGCCAATCTCCTAAATGATAACCTGTATCCCATGTATACTCGTTATCACCTTGTGAACGTATGTAATCTATATACTTCTTCATACTGTCATATTGTTCTTTTAAAATCGATACATCCCCGTAATGCAAATAATGAACCCACGGACAAATAATGGCTGCATCGCCCCAACCTCCAGAAGTATCAAGATCAAAAGCTTCTCTTTTTCCAAACGCATCCGGAATAACTAAAGGCACAGCCCCATTAACATTTTGATCTAACGATAAATCTTGAAGCCATTTCTTAAAAAACGATTGAACATTCATTAATTGTGTAGCTGTTCCGATGAACATTTGCGCATCCCCAGTCCATCCAAGTCGATCATCTCGCTGAGGACAATCTGTCGGCACATCAAAGAAGTTACCTCTTTGGGACCATTCCACATTATGATGAAGCTGATTGATTAATGGATTGGACGTTTCGAACTCAGTCGCTTTTTCCATGTTAGTATGTAATACGATCCCCTCAAAATTTGTTAATTGAGGTGGCTGAGTTAATCCACTTATTTTCACATACCTAAAACCTTGATATGTAAAATGAGGTTCAAACTTTTCCTCTTCTTCTCCTTTTGCAATATACACTATTTTTTGTTTTGCCTTTCGGAGATTTCCAGTATAAAAACTACCGTCTTTATTTAATATTTCAGCATGTTGTAATTCTATTTTTTGCCCATTATAAACATGACGGACTGTAAATCGCACCCACCCTACCATATTTTGTCCCATATCAATGAGCCACTCGTGATTTGGTAGTTTTGAAATAGAGATTGGTTTTATGACTTTCATTTTACGAATCGATTCGTTTTCTTGTCCAACAATTATTTGTTTAGAATGCTCAATTACTTCAACATCCTCAAACTCTTGTCCACTTTCTTCTAACCTAGCGTCGTAAACTTCACCATCATAGATTTCCGAATATAAAATAGGGCTTTTTGCTACCTTCCACGTTTCATCTGTTACAATTTTTTCTTTCGCCCCATCTTCATATGTTATATGTATTTGAGCAATTGTCGCACGTCTTTCCCCGTAATAATTACGTACATGATGCATTGTAAGTGGCCCCTTATACCACCCATTACCTACCAGCACAGAAATAACATTGTGCTCATCCTTTAATAAATGCGTTATATCATACGTTTGATACAGTACCCTTTTATCATAACTTGTCCATCCAGGAGTAAAGTAACACTCTCCAATACGCTCTCCATTTATAGAAGCCTCATATAATCCTAAACTTGTTATAAATAAACGTGCTTTTTTAACTAATTTTTTAATAGTAAAATTTTTATTAAATGACATAACTTGAGTTCGCTCGTTTTTCGCAGCAATCCAGTTTCCCGTCCAATCGTCACTTTGTAATCCAGTCTCCCAAAATGCTACTTTTGACCAAGATGACTCTTCTTCATGATTATCCCACACCTTTATTCGGTAAAAATAGCGTGTCTCCGTTCTATATAGAAATGAATTGATCGGTATATGTAAACTTTGATCTGTTTCTACTTTCTGTGAATCAAATACTATATTTTCAAAACCTTTATCCTTCGCAACTTGCAATTGATAAGCACGTTGTTTTACATTTCGGTTATTCGACTCAAGCTGCCAACTAATTTTAACACCTTTTGAATCTATGCCTATCGGATTAATTTTATTATCGCAAAGTACTTTCTTTATTATTAACACGCTTCTTCACCATCTTTTATTATAATTAATTTAAATTAATTATAATAAAAATAAAATTCTAAATAAATAATAATTTCATTCATTCTTACAAAATTATTAACTTTCCACATTTATAAAGGTTTTCATTTTCTATTACCGAAAGTATAGTGCGGTAGGATAAAATTTATATTTGGAGGTTAGAAGTATGTCTAAAATTGAAACTCCTGTTATGACTTCTTTACAAACAACGGTTGAAAAAATGATGAAGGATTTAAATGTTCCTGGTGCTGCTGTAGCTGTTATAAAAGACGGTGAAGTTATTATTTCGGAAGGTTTCGGCTATCGTAATATAGAGACAAAAGAGGCTGTTACACCGAGTACTCGGTTCGCAATTGGTTCCTCAACGAAAGCTTTTGGCACACTTTCATTAAGTTTATTAGCACAGCAAAAAAAGTTTAATTGGGATACTCCTGTCCAGAGTTATATACCTAACTTCTCTTTATCTGAACTACTTGCTAGCTCACAAGTTACAGGACGAGACTTAGCTTCTCATCGTACTGGGGTAAGTCGTCATGATGCTCTTTGGTACAGCTCTTCTTTAACTCGAAAAGATATAGTAGAAAAAATAAAACATTTATCACTTGATGCTCCGTTCCGCACAGCATTTCTTTATAACAACTTAATGTATGCGACAATTAGTTATATTGTAGAAAACATTACGAATCAAACATGGGAACAATATGTTACAGAACATATTTTAGAGCCTTTAAATATGGATCAAACAAACTTCTCTGTTACAGACTCACAAAATACAGATAATCACGCTTTACCTTACGTTGGAAATGACGGTGAAATAAAAGAAGTTCCATTCCGTAACATTGATACAGTTGGCGCTGCTGGGTGTATTAATTCTACAATTGAAGATATGACAAATTGGGTACTTCTTCACTTAAACGAAGGAAAGTTTGGAGATCATGAATTAATCTCCTCTGAATTATTACAACAAATGTATACACCACACAATTCCATTCCAGATCAACCAATTCTATCACTCCCTGAATCTCCATTAAATAGTTACGGCCTTGGTTGGTTTATTAGCGCTTATCGTGGTAATAAAGTGATTCATCATGGCGGTAATATTGATGGATTTTCGGCACTTGTTTCATTCATGCCAAAAGAAAATGTAGGCCTTGTCATTTTAACGAATGCTGGAGGCACATTACTCCCTACTTATCTTGCTAACCAAATTTATGACGATCTACTTGAATTAGAAGGCATCGATTGGCATAAACGTGCTGTAGAAGATACTGAAAAAATGAAGGAAATGATGAAAGAAGCAACTGCATCCCTTCCTGAACAAATAAAAGGAACTAGCCCTTCCCATGCATTAGATGCTTATACTGGAACTTTTGAACACCCTGCTTATGGAAAAATACAAGTATTCAAGCAAGATGATTCCTTACATGTACAATTTTGGGATATGGAATTTCAGCTAAAACACCATCATTATGACATTTTCTCTGCATCAATTAATTTGTTCCAAATGAAGATGGGGCTTTTATTTGCTTATGATATGAATGTAAATGGTGAGTTTCCGAAACTTCAATTACATGTTCCTACAACTTTAAGTACTCAACCCCTTACATTCACTAAATAATGGTGATTTGACATAATTGTTATTAAGCTAAAGGATATCATATCGACATAAGAAGCATTTAATACATTTATAAAAGCTATAACCATAGCTAAACAAATAGATTAGGTCGTTACAAGGTAAAGGGAGTCCATTCTACCGGACTCCCTTTATTATTTCTTCTTTAATATCAACATGAATACTTAACAGATCGTATTATTTAAAAATCTTTCTCAAAATTTTTATTTTGTTCCTATACGGTGGAAATAAAAATCCTAACTCTATCCTTGAACTTTTCTTTAAAATACTTTTATGATGTGTAAAAGCATCAAAACTATGTTTCCCATGATAGGCACCGAATCCTGCTTTTCCTACTCCACCAAAAGGTAAGTGAAGATTAGCCATATGTGACATTGTATCGTTGACACATCCTCCTCCAAAAGAAATTCGTCCTAATACCTGCTTTTCAACATTTTTATTTTCAGTAAACACATACAAAGCTAATGGTTTTGGATGGTCGTTAACCATATGAATGACTTCATCTAGATCATTGTAATCCATAATTGGTAAAATCGGTCCGAAAATTTCCTCTTCCATAGCTGCATCATCCCATGATTTTACTTCAAGAAGTGTTGGTTCAATATATAAATGGCTTCTAGATGAATTCCCTCCAAAGATTATATAATCTTTGTCTTGTTCTAATATAGAACTAAGTCTATCGAATTGTCTCTCATTAACAATTCGACCGTAATCATTGCTTTTTAATACGTCTAATCCATAAAAGTTTGTAATGCTTTCTTTCATTTTCGAAATCAGTTTTACCTTGACAGCTTTATGTACAATAACATAATCAGGTGCAATACAGGATTGCCCAGCATTTATGAATTTCCCCCAGATAATACGCTTGGCTGCTATATCGAGATTAGCAGTTTCATCGACAATAGCTGGCCCTTTCCCACCAAGTTCTAATGTTACTGGTACAAGGTTTTTTGCCGCAGCTTCCATGACAATTTTCCCAACTTGAATGCTACCAGTAAAAAAGATATGATCAAATGGTGCATGAATCAATAAAGAAGTTGTTTCCCTACCTCCTTCAATTACACGAATGTATTGCTCATCAAACGTTTCACTTATTATTTTGTTAATTACAGCTGAAACATTTGGTGCATTTTCTGAAGGTTTGAGGACTACACAATTTCCTGCCGCAATTGCCCCAATGAGAGGTTCAATTAATGATTGGAATGGATAATTAAAAGGTCCAATAATTAGCACGGTACCATATGGCTCTTTTATTATGTAGCTTTTGGATAGTGTAAAATGAATAGGTGTTTTTACTTTTTGAGGTTTCATCCATTGTTTTAGGTATTTCATTATAAAATTGATACTGTTAAATGCGAAACCAACTTCTGCAGCATATGCTTCAAACTCGCTTTTGTGTAAATCTTGATATAATGCGCTCAACACTTGATTTTCATATTTCTGAATAGATTTTTTTAACTTTTCTAGCTGTTTAAGCCGGAATTGAAGACTTCTTGTAAAATCATGATAGAAAAATTGTCTATGCTCTTGAATAAGTTGTTGTATATTATCAACCATTAGGAAATCCCTCCGATAGCAAGAAAATATTTACATACCATGTTTATCAATTGTAGAGGGTATTTAGTCCACATATCCTATTAAATTGCAAAGATATGTGCCACATGATGCTTTAAAGAAATTAGCTAGAAATACAGAATTTGTGAACTAAAAAAATAAATACCGCACACAAGATTTAGTGGCCCTATGTATTCGGTTAAGTTAAAACATAGTTCATACTTCATTGACATAATTATATAGTTGATTAGAAGCTAACACAGGCATTTTTATGAGCCCAGAAAGACTCAATCAATGCTTTAACGCTCAGGCTGTTCAGTTTTCACAATAACTTTTAGCACATTTACTTCACCAACGATTTTATTCTTCTACTGTGTACAAAATGCCCAAGCTCTATCAAAAATCTTCCTTCGTTTGTTCAATCTCTAACATAAAAATGAGCGAAAATCTTATCTCTATAAGAAAAAAACAGTCTTTGATATATTTGTAGCCTTAGAATAAGGTTTGATTAAATTACCTTAATAAATCTTGATAAGTATACGGGTAATCCCCCTGTAATGGGTGTTGATTCCAACGGCACTGGCACTGGGTATGTTTTGCAATCGGTGCAAGTTTTGTAGCATATGATGCGTATAAAGCTTATATGTCTGGTGCGATTAGAAAATAAATCTTAATAGCTGCCAAAGCCGTAATTAAAAATGCAGGAAGATCAGAGGGAAATAGTAAATTTAATAGAGGGAAACTTTCGCTTCCCTCTATTTTTTCTCAAATAGAAATTCCATCTAAAACCACTTCGTTATCTAATTAAATAAATGGTTTAAAATAATTCGTATGCTAATTCATCAAATAACAGCTTATTACAATCATTATATAATCTCAAAATAATTCTTCATGGGACATTACTTTCTTGTTATTGCTTTACTGAATGTGAAAGAATCTCATGATTATTGGTGCTTTTAATTTTCTTATCCCTCCAAATAAATTTTTTCAAACACATAAACACAGTTACTGAAATAGCGACTCCAACTGTAACATCTGAAGCAAAATGAGCCCCTACCATAATACGACTAATTGGCACTACTATCATCCACAAAAGAATGAGAATCCAAACACCTATTTTTTTTCTTTTTAGTGAAGCGAAATATTCCGGTAATAAACTAAACCAAATGACTAGCGCTGCATTAGCACTATGGCCTGAAGGGAATGACATAAACTCATCACTTTTAGCAATTCCTTGAGGTATAAACCATTTTGAAAACCCTTCAAACGATCCAATAGAAACCATATGACGATAGCGTTCTCTACCCCATCCTAGTTTTATTAGATTAAATGTAATTAATACGATTACTACGCTTAATAAACCAATTAATGCAATGTCTCTCAATCTTGCATCATCATATTTACTCCATAATTTAGAAATCATATAACACGCTACAATAAAGCAAAGCATAAAAATTGGAATTAAGAATTTTGAAATGGTTAAATAATGTACTAGCATACATGCAGCTATAAAAGCGAACAAAAGAATGATTACTCCATAGCCAATTCCAGATAGAAAATATCCTCTTGAACCTTGATTTTTTCTAGTTTCAAATAAATACATACTAGAAAATAGGGCAATAAGCATCGCTGGAATTTCTCCTATAGCTTGTAAAAAAAGAGCAATCTTATTAGTTGGTTCATATAGACTATTGGATATTTGTAAGTCTGTAAATGCAAAGATACATAGTAAAATAGCAAAGCTAGCAATTAATATCACTTTTCTATTTTTCATCATGCTCCCTACTTTCCACTATGCTTTAATATAAAATTCCCCATTTCAATTGCTAAATCTTCACTTTGAGGATAGACACCTACGTTATCTCCATAAGCGTGCCCTAAACCACGATAAAGAACTGTTTCGGTATCAACTCCTTTGTTAGTTAATTTAGCTGCATAAGCTAAGCATTCTATCATTAAAAAATCATGCTCTCCTACCGTAATAAATGTACTTGGATAGTCTGGGGATACATCAACATATGGACTTAAATACTTAGAATTAATTTCTTTCGTACCAAGTACTTCTGACATACCTCCAACCATTGAATGCATAATATTAAGCATTTTTTCTAATCCTTTTTTATACTTTGGAGCAATTTCATATTTATCTATACTCCAAGAATAAAATTCATCTTCATAATCACACATGTTAATTGTAGGATACAGTAGCAACTGTCCCTTCACGTACTTCCTACCATCTTCCAAATCTTTAGTTGTACAATACTGTGTTAAGTTCCCTCCTGCACTATCACCTGCTACAAAGATATTATTCTTATCACCGCCTAATGTGCCAGCATTCTCATAAATCCATTTTAAAGTAGTGTAACAATCTGTATGCCCAGTTGGAAAAGGATTTTCTGGAGCTAATCGATAATCCACAGAAACAGCTAATATATCTGTTTTTTCCACTATCAATTTCACAAGTTCTTCTACTACATCTGGTGAACCTGCCATAAATCCACCACCATGAATAAAGTATAAAATTGGTGCATTCTCTCGTTTAGTACTACTGTTATAAATTCTTATAGGTATATCATAGCCATCTTCCGCTTTCACTGTTTTATGCGCAATATTTATGTCTTTAGTGACAATTGGAACACTTTTAATTCCATTAAATTGTTTTCGCATATTCTTTACCGATTTTTCAGAAGCATCCATTTTCATCATATTTTTAGGCATAAACCTCATTACATTCATTTGAACCTTCGTATCCTTATAAAGGCGTGGATCCATCGCTCCTTTTTCATCGCAATCCGGTATGTTTTTTACTAAGACTTTTGCCCCCTGCACATTGATGGTTTCTTGTTTTTCTTGAATTTGTTCTAATAAGTCTAAGTCATATTTTCTAGTCATCTAATATTTCTCCCCTCTAAATTCAAGCGCTTTCATTATTCGAGATTATATAACTTCCCGTTTACTAAATAAAAATACGTTCCATGTACAAAATGTACCATGGAACGTATTTTTATTGTTGTTCCTATTTGATTCGATTATTGTCATTTTTTGATATGATATTTTTCCTATACTGTAATGGTGTATATCCATATTTGTCTTTAAACTGTGAAATAAATGATTTCACATTTGGAAATCCATGTTTCAACGCTATATCTTGTATAGAATTTGTACTTCTAATAATATCTTCATACGCTTTATAGAGCCTGTATCTAGTTAAAAAAGTGGTGAAATTTGATCCGAACGATTTTTTAAACATACGTGAAAAATGTTCTTCACTTACAAAAAAATGTTTAGCCACATCTTTCAGTTTTAGTTCCTCATCATAATGTTTGTAAATATACGTAATCATTTCTTTCTGTCTATTTCCAAGTTGAAAATCATTGTCTATATTTTCCCCATCTTTGCAATATCGTAATAGAATATAAACAATTTCATAAATTAAACTATTAATTTTTATGTAAGTTAAATCATCAGAATTTGTGACTAACCCCTTTAATTCATAAAACATTTGCTGGAGGTTAGTTTTCTGAACGACTGATTCCTTTATATTGAATCTATATTTATCAAAATCTTCATTTAGCTCTTTAAGAAATTCATAAGAAATAATTAACATCATTACTGCACAACTTGTATTTTCAACTTTTTCAAATTCATGAACATCTCCACTATTTACAAAAATAAATTCGCCAGCAGATACTTTCTTTTTTTGCCCATTCACATACAAGAAAACTTCTCCATATACGACTAGGCTAATTTCAATACTTCTATGCCAGTGCGGAGGAATATAATAGTGAAAACCAGTAGGTAACATTGTGTCCTCTATATATTCAACCATTCCTGGAATTCTATCGCGTAATTTTATTTCTTCATATTTGCCTTGCCTGATTTTCAATAAACCACCCCCTTTTTATATTATAAAGTAGACGTCAAGTTTCTCCTTACATTTTGTATACGCAACCTCTACAATAAATCCATTCGAATCGTAAAAGTCGATTGTATAGTAACCATCCGAATAATGATTCATTTCTTTTGGGCCTCGTATAAACTTCAAGTTAGTTTCAGCTAAAATTTTGCTACCTCATCAACTACTTTTCTATGAATGACTAGGTAACAACTATGTCTCGGCCGTAATATTTTTGCAAGAAAACTCCATCCAAATAAAGGTGAATAATTGTAAAGTATAGAATTCTTTTATTCAACTAATTAAATTATAAGGAGGAAAAGTTGTGTACACAGAAATTTTTAAAGAAGTCGTTTCAATTACTCACCACGATTATTCTGGATGTCTTGATAAAAAGGGATGGGACGATCCTACTCCATATTTAAACAAGATTGAACAATTAGAGAAACATAGAGAGTTAACACCAGTACAATTTACTGAAATTGTAGGAGATTACTTATTAGACTTTAAAGATAATCATATGCTTTTCAAAATGACTACAAAAAAACAACCACTTAATAGTGTTGGGTTTCAAGTTAAACGATATGAAGATCGATTATACATTACATCAGCTAACCAAGAAAAACGAGTAAAAAAAGGACAGACTATTCTTGCATTAGATAACATAAAAATTCCTGAGCTATTAATAAAATATAAGAAATATTTAAATGAGACTACCTATGAGCGTGAAAAATGGGGCTATGCTTTATCGAAGTCATCCAATTGTACAATTATAGATGAAGATGGAGTAACCCAAACTATTCCTTTACAAAAGTATAAACAAATCGGTTACACGCCTAACTATTCATTAGAAAAGTATAATGAAGATACACTCTTAATTACTTTGACAGACTTCACAAATACTGAAGCTGTTAATCAATTAATAGATACATACAAAAACGAGCTTGATTCTTTTCCGAACTTAATTATAGACGTCCGAATGAATCTTGGTGGAAGTGATGACGCTTTTTTCAACTTACTTCCGTACTTATTTGAAGACAAAGAGATTTCGCTTTTCGATTCTTCAGATACAATGCAATTAAATCATACAGAAAGAAACTTTCATTTACGAATGAAAGACTTCGAAAATGAAGATTATGATTCTTTAGACGAACTTTCAAGATTATTCACTGATATGTTTATTCAAGATTTAAAAAAGAATTATAAAAAAGGATTCGTTACATTTGATACTTCTGGGTTACCAAAAGAACTTCAATCATTAAAAATACACGGACGAAAATCACCTAGTAGAGTAGTTATATTAACAGATGTTACATGCGGAAGTTCTGGTGATTCTTTTGTAGAAGTTGCAAAAAAATCATTGAAAGTAAAAGTAATAGGTCGTCCAACTGCTGGTTTAAATGATTATTCTAATTTAGCAGTAATGGAATGGGCTGATACATTCGCTCTTTACTACCCTACTTCACGGCTTTCTATTATAGATAAAGGCGAAGGAATGTCCGGAATTGGTATACAAACGCATATACATATCCCTTGGACTCCGGAACATATACAAGAAGATGTGGATTTAAAGTTAGCATTACAACTGCTTCAAAACGAAGAATGGTAAAAAATAAAGGTAGATGTGAATCACACCTACCTTTTCTATTTCATATCAATCTTTTCTGGTTGAAACCAAATTGGCTTTGATAACTCAAAGTCTTTATGATCCTCTAAAACTATAGTAAGACGTTCTAACGTATCATCTAACATATGCGGCGCTGCTCGTAAACACCAAACAACTGAAGAGAAAACCGTCATACCAACGTACACCGCATATAATTTCCAAAACTCCTCTGGTATTCTACCATTAAAGTATCCTTCTATTTGTCCGATTGAATACGGGATACTAATGTCTCTTGCAAATAATGCAATCTTTACAAAATCATGCAGTGGATCGCCCCAATCATAGCCATTAAAATCAATAACACCTACATATTTCCCATCCCGTACAATTATATTTTCTAAATGAAAATCATCGTGTTGAAATCGATTCGGGCGGTTCTTTACATACATTTCATTTTCATCGATAAATTTAATAATTTTATCATCATTTTTTATTTTTATTCCACATGTTTTGTATGCCTCTAAATATTTTCGATGTTTTTTCATGGCTCTTTCATACCATGGAAGTATATCCTTAGGAGCTTCATATGTATGCATTTTTGCTAAATCTTTTCCTGCCTCTATACCAATCTCATATTGTTCTTTTGGTGAATACGTAGGCAATAGCTTCTTCGCATCTTCCCCTTCTAAATATGAGAAAATGCTATAGCATACACCTTCTTCTGCCAACAAACCCATTTCAATTGGTTTTTGTGTTTGCACACTACGATTTTGCATTTCATTTAAAATTTGAAACTCTATTTTCTTCCTTTCATACTCTTTTATATCGCCTGTCCGAAATAAATATTTTTCATTATTCGCACTCGTAATTATATATTTCTTATCAGGTGAGAAACCTTTGAGAATTTCTTCAATATCCGCTGCATCTTTTACTATTTGTATATTGTTTTGCCATGCTGTAATTGTCTTCATGTCTATTCCCCTTACATTTCCGCATTCGGTGTATACGCAACCTCTATAATAAAACCATTCGGGTCATAAAAGTCTATTGTATAGTACCCATCCGAATAATGATTTATTTCGATAGGACCACGTATAATCTTCACATTAGTATCGACTAAAAATCCCGATACCTCATCAACTACTTTTCTATTAATAGCTTGATAACAAATATGTCTCGGTCCTAACGTCCTTACAATTTCCTCGTCTACTTCTTTAAAATATATTTCACTTTCTCCCGTACTATATGCTCCTTCGCTTAATTTTCTCCATCCAATTATTGAAAACAACCTATCATAAAAAGAAATAGACTCCTCTAAATTTGCTACCCAAAATTCAATATGATGAATACCTGCTCGAAGTGTATTCATATTAAGAATGCGCTCCCTGTACTACTTGCATTATTTCTATTGGTGTATTGACCATATAATCTGGCGCATCCCCTTTTACCGTTTCAATAACGTCATATCCCCAAGAAACCCAAATTACATTTACACCAGCTTTTTTACAAGCTGCTATATCACGTTGTTCATCACCGACATACAACATATCTTGTTCTGTTAGCTTTTTCGATTTTAAAAACCTTTTAATCATTTTATCTTTACCGAATAAGTTTTTAGAACAATACACTTCTTGTATATTTCCGATGCCATTATTATGTAAAAATGTCCTAATATGCTCTTCTGAGTTCGATGATATGACCGCAATCCCGTATCCTTTTTTATGTAATTCATCTAATACATCCTTCATCCCATGGAATAAAACGAGATCTTTTATAGCGGGTTGATATAATTTATAAAACTCTAATGCTAATATAGGTAGTTTATAAAGTGGTACATCAAGCTTTTTACATCTCTCCGACATAGTTAATTTTCGTAAAGGCTCAATTTCTTCCTCACTAACTGTCTTATACCCATGCTTTTCAGCAAGTTGATTATAAATCGGTACAAATATATTTTGTGAATCTACTAATGTGCCGTCAAAGTCAAAAACAATGTATTTTTGCATCCCCCATACTCCCTTTGCTTTTTTTCCTAAACATATGTTATTCAACAACATAAATGTCTTACCCTTTCATAAATATAAAAAAAGAACAAGATTTTCTCTTGTTCTTTTTTAAGACAGCCATTTCGGCGGCACATTCGTATTCCAATAAATATTTCCTAACTCATGGTGTCCTGAGTATCCATCATCAAAACGATGATAGTGGAAATTAAAATAATATCCATCTTGCGGTGGATGATCTCTCCTCACATGAAATCGCAGTAAATCATTTCCTGTTTTCGTGTCATAAACATGAAAAATCTTTTCATTATTTCCGCCAGCTGGTCTTTGAGAAATCGCTAATGATTGTAACGATTCTTCTGGCACATCATTGGCAAGTTCCGCAATTGCCTCTTCAATTTTAGGTAATACAACATCTTTAAATTCATCTTCAATTACAGGCCCAATTTTAGAGCCGAATTTTTGCATAGATTGCTTCTCTGCTTCTTGCATCGCATAATTAATAAAGGTATCGGTGGTTAACCTATCATTCGTTTCTTCATATGTATAGGACGTACTCTCCAAATTTTGTTGCCCAGCTGTGCTCGTAGGCTTGTCCGCAGCTTTGGCATTATCAAGTAATATGGAAGGAGGCGTCACTAGACCAAATGTAAATACGGTAATTAATGCGACTAAGGTTTTTCTAAACCAATTTGGCATTTATGTTCCCTCCCCTTTCGCTCATTATATTTTATATAACGATTGTTTCTTCTATTATACAAAATGATTGTAATTTTTGCACTTTACAAATTTGTTAACGTTCACATATTTTTCACTTGAATATGAAATTGTAAGATTTCATACACTATAAATACAACAACAATGAGGAGGCGATCAGATGACTTTAGATGTCATGTACTCCGCCGCAAGCATACTCCTTTTAGTATATTTTATTTATCAATGTGTTACAGACTAGAAAAAGAGCCGTTTCCGGCTCTTTTTCTATGGTAAAAATACAATCCAACCAATGAATACTATAAAAATAACCCCAATAATTACTGCTGGCAATAAATAAAACTGAGAAAGGATGACCGTCCCGTATATGAATACGGCTGGAAAGAGCAAATAACGATCCGCCTTCCATCTTAATAATAGTAATTTTCCTTCGTCACAATATAAGTGTAGAAACATTTTCTTCGTAAATTCATTCCAATAATCACGTGCATAGCGAGAAATAGCAACTAAAGCAAATACAAGAATAATAGCTGTTATCCACTTCGGAGTTACGATAATGCTTACAGTACTTATTAAAACAATTTGAATATAAAACATTAAAGCACTACTTGTACGCAAAAATTCTTTTAAAAAAGATTCAATAATACGTGAATCCGCTTTTTTTCCTAATATCTTTTTAGACCGAGGGAACATCCACGGTTTTTTATTCGAACTACTCGGTTTCGCCGCATGTCCACCAACTTGCATAATCCCTCTCATCCAGCGCATACTTTCTTCTTTTTCTTTCTCAACTTCTTTAAAAAAGTAATTTTTATAATTCATCTTTTCTTTTACTAAGACTACAGTAAGTAAAGCTGCTAGACCGATAAATAATACTGAGTACAACGGATTTTTATAAATAAAAAATATACTGATTCCCCAAAAAATTAAGCTAATAGAAAATACAACATCTTTTACTATCCATAAAACCCATCGTTTCCCCACACGTACATTTATGAATCTCATCAACAACGATAGCATAAATCGAAAAACAGTAAAGAAAATCCAAAATAGTACGATTTGTATACTTGTCGCTCTCATACTTTTCATCAATATAGGTAACATAATAAATATTACAATTACGTTCGTTATTGCAATCCGAATAAACGTATACATCATGCCAAGCCTCATTAATTTTTGCATATGATTTGGATACGAAATTAAAAATAAGCTATCTGCTTGCTCAAAAAATGAGCGAACTCCTCTTGAAAATGTGACAAAATAAAACGCGAGTAAGCCTAATCCAAAATAAACAGTCTCTTCCATCGATAATTCTTTCATCCATAGTGAACGATAGTAAATCCCCGCAAATATAAGTGCTGGAATAATAATATATAATGCGACTGTCCAATCTGTAACAGAACGAATCGACTTCCATTTTCTTTGTAATTCATGACGTAACCTTTTATTAAACTGTTGTTTAATCATGCTGCTCTCGCCTTACAACTGCATCGAAGCAATCTAACAGTGTGCTTCCTGGCATTTCTGCTAACGATTGTATCGCCTCTAAATGCCCATCTGCTACTAATGTACCTTGCGAAATGAGTAAAAATCTTTCACAAATTCTTTCAGCTGTATCTAGTACGTGCGTACAAAGTAAAATTCCAGCTCCTCGCTCTTTTTCTTTATATAAATAATTCAAAAATTCTTTCGTAGCTACTGGATCTAAACCGATAAAAGGCTCATCAATAATATAAAAATCTGGCTCTGTTAAAAATGCTAATATAAGCATCGACTTTTGTTTCATACCTTTTGAAAACTTTGATATGTATTCGTGTATATGTTTTTCCATTCGAAACGTATGTAATAATTCCCTTGCTTTGTCCTCCCAATTTCCCACTTCATTTCCACGGGCAGCCATTAGCAATTCAATATGTTCCCACAAAGTTAAGTAATCATAATAAGTGGGGTGCTCCGGTACATATGCATATGGATTTTTCTTTTCACCAAACGAAATTTCAGCATCCATATTGACTAGCAAACCGAGCATCGATTTAATTGTCGTACTCTTTCCTGCGCCATTGGCACCAATAAGAGCCACTAACTCGCCTTTTTCAATTGCAAATGCAATATCACGAACTGTCTTTTCACCAATTTCATATCCAGCTGAGCGGATATTCACCTCTAGCATACATTTCCCTTCTTTCCATTTACAATACAATCAAGGAAAATGATAACATATCCCTCTTAATATAGTATTATATCATTTCTAAAATATTTGTTTCGGTAGCAGGAAAAAAAACACTTTAACAGAATATTTAATGTTCGAAGATTTTAAAGTAAATGGGGTTGATCATATGTCAGTTCAAATTCGTGAAGCGACTATAGATGATATAGATTCACTTTGTTCTCTTACAAAAGAATTAAAAGGATCCTCTATCTCTAATGAAGATATGAAGAATCGTCTACAATTCGTAAAAATGAGCCCTTTTGATTTTTTATATGTATATGAGGAAGATAATACTATTTTTGGATTACTAGGATTTCGTATACGTGAAAATTTAGAAGATGTAACTCGTTATGGAGAGATTTCAATTATTAGTGTTCATTCTACAATACGTCGAAAAGGTATTGGACAAGTGTTAATGGATTATGCAGAACAATTAGCAAAGGAGCATGACTGTATTGGTACTTGGCTTGTTAGTGGAATGAACCGCAAAGAAGCACACCCCTTTTATGAAAAATTGGGCTATGAAGTAAATGGGTATCGATTTGTAAAATATTTCTAAACTACTGGTACAAAGAAAGGACTATAACTATGACAAACATTGAAGCAATATTCATTGATCGTGACGGAACAATTGGTGGTGATACTACAATACATTATCCAGGTTCTTTCACATTATTTCCTTTTACGAAAGAATCTCTACAAAAATTAAAAGCAAAAAATATAAAGCTTTTCTCTTTTACGAATCAACCAGGTATCGCAGATGGACTAGCGACCGTGAATGATTTTGCGAAAGAATTAAAAGAGTTTGGTTTTGATGATATTTACCTTTGCCCTCATAAACATGGTGATGGATGTGAATGTCGCAAACCGAGCACAGGTATGCTCCTACAAGCAGCGGCAAAACATGGGCTTGATTTAACAAAATGTGCTGTAATCGGTGATCGCTGGACGGATATTGTTGCTGGGGAAAAAGTAAATGCAACGACTATATTAGTTCAAACTGGCGCTGGATATGATGCTTTACATACGTTCCGAGATAAATGGGCACATATTGAACCAAACTACATTGCAGAAAACTTTGAAGATGCTACAAATTGGATTTTAAATCATCAATAAAAAATTAAATGAGACGTCTTCAATTTGAAAACGTCTCATTTAACTATGTGTATTTCAAAAAGTTAATTCATAATGGAAATAACGATTATCTCTTAAATATCCATTTTCAGCATATAGTCGCTGTGCTGATAAATTATCAATTTCTGTTTGTAGTTTTAAACCTTTTGCACCATTTTCTAATGCGAATTCTTTTGCTGCTTCTAATAATTTTTTACCTGTTCCAGCTCCGCGCTTCGCCTTTTGTACAAACAGATCATTTAAAATCCATAACTCTTTCATCGAAATAGAAGAAAATAATGGATATAGTTGCGTGAACCCGATATATTCTCCATCTTCAACTGCCACGAAAATAATGGATTCTTTTCTCTCGATTCGATTTCGTAAAAATACTTTTGCTCCTTCAATATCGGAATCTTGTCGATAAAATACGCGATAATTATTAAAAACCGATGCTAGTCCATCTAAATCTGCAATTGTTGCCTCATATATTCTCATTTTACTTTATTCCCCTTCCAATATTGTTTCATAATATCCGTTGCCCATTCAGGCTGCTTTATTTCTTCTCTCGGTATAAATTCTTTCATAACAGGCTTAATATCCAATATAGGTGTACCATCAATTGCGTCTAATCCTTCAACAACAATTGTTTTTCCATCTCTTCTTATCACTTTAACAATTGTCGCTCCTATTCGGTTCGGACGATTTTTTCCACGCTGTGCCAAAATCCCTACTTTTGGGTAATTACTATTATTTCTAGGGTGTCTAGCAGAATATTGAATTTGTTCATCTGTTACTTTATGAAAATAAAAAATAACTTCAATATGGGAAAAGTCTTCAATCCCTTGTATACTTTCCTCTGTATACATATCAGTTAAAGTAATACAGGATCTTACATCTCCCCACTCATCATCTTTTATTTCCTTTCTTTCATTATGTACAAATGCGATTGGTTGAACTGAAAACATCCGCATTCCCCCTCGAATGTAACCACTTACATTATAAAATATTTTCTGAATGTTTTCCACTCACACGGTCATTGTTTACATAATAAAATTATCTTCACTTTCCAAAGACATATTCACAGCTTCAATTGCGTGTATGCGTGCTGTATCAAATAAAGTAACTATTGAATCTTTCTGTTTTACTAATAGTCCTATTTCCGTACATCCTAATATTATGCCTTTTGCTCCTCTTTGCACTAAATCTTCCATTACACTTTTAAAATATTCTCTTGATTGTTGGTTTATTTTTCCTAAGCATAATTCGTTATATATTATTTTATTTACTGTCTCTCTATCTTCTTCTGTTGGTACGATTACTTTTATATCATTTTCCTCTATACGTAATTTATAGAAATCCTGCTCCATCGTGTATTTTGTCCCAAGTAGACCAACTGATTGAATTCCCTGTTGTTTTATTTCCTTCGCTGTTGCATCAGCAATATGTAATATTGGGATACTAATTCTATTTTTTTATATGCTTAATAACTTTATGCATTGTATTTGTACAAACTATTATAAAATCAGCACCCCCCTTCTCCAAAGAAGAAGCTGCATTTCCCAATACTTCTCCCGCTTTATCCCAATCCCCTTCAGATTGGTATCGCTCAATTTCTTCAAAGTCAACACTGTAAAGTAGACATCTCGCTGAATGTAATCCACCTAATCTCATTTTTACTTCTTCATTTATCATTTTATAATACTCAGTAGATGACTCCCAGCTCATTCCGCCAATAAGACCTATTAATTTCATATATTCTCCTTTAAAATAATATTTCCAAACAGATAATTCATACTGTAATTTATATATAATAAATAACGTTTCATTACTATAATAAATCAAATCCCCATCCTTATATGCGATTGAATGTATAGAAATATTATTCATTTCCACGGAAATAATTATAGAATATTCAGAAAACACCCCTTGTAGTAGGCTCATATTGATAATCAAAACACTTGCGATACAATTCTTTTATTTCTTCATATGATGGAACTCTCGGGTTATTGCTTGGGCTACCACTTGCAATTGCATCTTTCGCCATTTTAGAAATAGCATTTTCAAATTCAACTTCCCCAATTCCGTATTCTCTTAAATTAGGAATACGAAGATCAAAGCAAAGTTTCTTAATTTCAGCAATCGTGTAGTTGGCTACTTCTTCTTCAGAATGAGAATACAAATCTTTATTTAAGTTATGTCCTATGTCAGCTAACCTTCTTACTGCTTTCGCTTTTGTATATTCTAAAACTGTAGGTAATAGTATTGCATTCGATATTCCATGTGGTACATGGAATAATGCTCCCACTGGACGAGACATACCATGCACTAATGTAACAGATGCATTTGAAAAAGCGATCCCAGCTTGCAATGAAGCAATCATCATTGCTTCTCTTGCTTCCATATTATCTCCATCTTCATATGCGATACGTAAATATTTCATAATGCTTTCAATAGCCGACAGAGCAAGAACATCTGTAAGAGGTTGTGAAACTTTAGAAAAATAAGCTTCAATTGCATGACATAATGCATCTATCCCTGTTGCTGCAGTAATATGAGGTGGTAACGAACGTGTTAAAATCGGGTCAATAATCGCTACTTGTGGGGTGAAATTCGGATGCTTTATCATCATTTTTACATCCGTTTTTTTATTCGTAATTACTACTACACTTGTTACTTCCGATCCAGTACCAGAAGTTGTTGGAATTGCAATAAGCGGTAGCGGCTCTTTTTCTATTTCAACATCCTTTTGTACGTAATCTTCAATTTCCCCACCATTTGTATATAACACTGCAATTGCTTTCGCAACATCAATACAACTTCCTCCGCCGATACCAATAATAAAATCACATTTTCCTTCTTTACAAATAGATAAAGCTTCTAATACGTGTATATTTGTAGGCTCAGCGTTCACTTTATTGTATGTACTAACAGTAATCCCTTTCGCATTTAATTGCTTAATACAACTTTCAACATACCCTAATTTCTCCATAATTGTATCACTCACAATAAAAGCCCTTTTCCCTAACTTCTTTGATTGCTCCCCTAGTTTTTCAAGCGAATTTCTCCCATATAATACAGACTTCGGCATACGAAATTCAGCAACTTCTTGCAAGTACTCCACCCCTTCTTATCATATATTAACTCTTATTAATAGATTCCTGTTAAAGTATAGAATGTGATGACTGCAAATACAGCAACCGTTTTCAAAACTGTAATAGCAAAAATATCTTTATATGATTGCTTATGTGTTAATCCCGTTACAGTCAATATTGTAATAATTGCACCATTATGCGGCAATGTATCCATTCCACCTGACGCCATTGATACAATACGGTGCATAACTTCTAATGGAATGTTATATTGCGTTGCTGCAGCAATAAATTTATCCCCCATCGAACTTAACACAATTCCCATTCCGCCTGATGCTGAACCTGTAATTCCAGCTAAAATATTCGTCGTTACTGCCCCATTCACTAATGGGTTAGTAAACGTTGCAGAGATGCCATCTCTCATTATCGCAAAGCCAGGAAGTGCGGCAATAACACCACCAAACCCAAACTCAGCTCCTGTATTCATTGTTGCAAGTAGCGCTCCACCAATACTTGTATTCAAACCAGCTTGAAATCCAGTTACTACCCGTTTCCAATATAATAAAAGTGTTGATAGAATCCCTATAATAAGTGCCAATTCTACAGACCAAATTCCAACTACTGCACTTAATTCAACTTTTCCAAATGCTTTCATACCAATAGCTGAGAAATCAAAGCCATTCGGATACCACTTTGGTATCATGATTGTGAAAACTTTATTCATTACACCTACTAAAATAAGTGGTACAAACGCAATCACCTGTTGCACTCTTGTGATTTCAATACCGCTTAGTATCGGCATATCTTTTTGTTCTAATTGTAAAGATGCTGCCATTTCAGAATTTCCATCGTTAAAACCAAAATACCCTTCTCCTGCGGCTTTTGCCTTCTTACGTCTACTCTCTAAATATAGTAAACCTAACGTTAAAACAAAGATTGCACCTAAAATGCCTAGTATCGGTGCTGCATAAATATCCGTTTTAAAAAATGTTGTAGGTATTACGTTTTGAATTTGTGGCGATCCAGGAAGCGCATCCATTGTAAATGTTGCTGCTCCAAGAACGATTGTGCCAGGAATTAAACGCTTCGGAATATCGGCTTGTCGAAACAACTTAGCCGCAAACGGAAATATAGCGAACACCACTACATATACGCTAACACCGCTATACGTTAAAATAGCTCCCATTAGAACAATCGCTAAAATTGTACGTTTTTCTCCAACTAACTCTACAATCGTCTTTGCGATTGAATCAGCGATTCCTGACATTTCTACTACTTTCCCAAATATTGCTCCAAGTAAAAACACAGGGAAATATAATTTAATAAATCCTACCATTTTCTCCATGAAAATATTTGAAAAGAAAGGTAATACAAAACTAGGCTCTGTCAAAAATACCGCAAATAATGCAAAAATCGGTGCGAATAATATTACAGAAAATCCTTTATATGCTACAAACATGAGTAAACTAAGTGCTAATAAAATAATAACTAGCTCCAATTATAACCCCCCTTTTAAACTGAAAATTCAATCTTTTAATAACAAACTTTTACCGTGATTTCAAATCATTTTATTTCATGACATTCCTCCTCTTTTTATCCCGCTATTTGCGGGCAGTAAGACTCCCACCTTAAAATTCAGCAAATGCGCGGAAGCTAGGCTTGAGATCAACTGCCCGTAAAATTCCGATTGGTGAGGGCTGATAATTTGTGGAGGATGGACAAAACCTCCACTGATCAAAGTTTCACTTTATTACAAATTTTTCATGCTAAAATTGTCTAATTATAGTATTCGATTACATATGTAAAATCCCTTTAAACAAAAACGATTTCATCGTCATATGTTATAAAGGGATTTCTAGGTTCTATTTCTATAGTTTTATCGTACTATTCTCTATACAAAAGCTTTGTAATTCTTCGACATCTTTCACTATATGAATCGCCCCAGCATCACTCAATTCAATCTCACTACCATATCCATACAATACACCTATTGAAGCAATTCCGTTACTGTTCGCACCGATTACGTCATGCTTTCTATCACCAATCATCACCATTTCTTCTTTTTTAAGTTCTTCATTTGTTTGTAAAATATGAGCAATTATTTCTTCCTTTTTTATTCTTGTCCCATCTAAATTACTCCCTACAATCTCTTCAAAAAAAGTTGTTAACTGAAAGTGCTCTATTACTTGTTTCGCAAATACAGTAGGTTTTGATGTTGCTACAAACAAACGATTGCCATCATCCTTTAATTCTTGCAATAGAGTTGTAATTCCATCGTATACTTTATTCTCTAATAAACCACTTTGCTTTAAATATTCCCGAAAGTAAAACACTGCTCGTTCTACTTCTATTTCATTCATATTATATCTATCTACAAAAGATTGTTGTATTGGTGGCCCGATAAATGAATCTAACTCGCTTATATTCACTTCTTCAATCCCAATTTTTCCCAAAGCGTATAGAACAGAATTTATAATCCCTTCTTTCGGATCCGTTAATGTTCCATCTAAGTCAAATAGAAATGTTTTATACATATTTAATTCCCCCACTGATTTTATATGTACCCCATTAAAGCCAATCTCCTACTTAGCCCTTTACTATACTATCACCATTTAACTTTTCAGAAAATTACTTTTTCTAACCCTTATACTTTCAGTTACAAAATCACAAAAGATATGATAAAGTGAAAAAGTTATACTTAATTTAATAGAAACTGGTGAATCAAATGTCAATTACATTAATTTTTATTATGGCTTTCACAATTGTTATCCATGCGGTTGAAACTAGCTCTTATAGTATTCGATTAGCTGGTGTACGTTTAAAAAAGATTGCCGTTGCCTTATCCGTCGTAGGAATGGTACTGCTTATTTCAAGAACATCTAACTTACTACAAGCCTTTTTAATCGGTGGTATTGTCGATGAAGCAAAACTAGATTCTTCTATTAATTTAGAGCATATTATACGGCTCGTTCTATTATCTGCTTCTGTCGGTACATTGCTCGCGATTATACTCTATCCAACTTTGACAAAGCTATTTGGATACGTCATTCAAAACTTTGAAACAGATGGCTCATTCATTCGAATGATGAAGACGAATAACATTCAAAAATTAAAGTACACAAAAAAATATGTACGCTTCCCCAAATTCGAAATGATTCATCGAATGAGGATCGGTGGTATACCAAAACGTATTATGCTTATTAACATGTTTGCTACTGCAATTTATACAGCGGGGGTACTTTCAGCCCTTTACGCTTCCTTTTTAAACCCAGATTACGCAACAAATGCAAGTACAGCTTCTGGTCTGGTTAATGGTTTTGCTACCATTTTATTAACAGTGCTACTCGATCCACGCATTGCTCTTTTAACAGAACGAGCTTTACAATCAGAAAAGGGCGCTGAAGCAATGAGTAAAATGTATGGTTGGCTAATGATTTCTAGACTTCTCGGCACCTTATTAGCACAACTTTTATTTGTACCAGGTGCTTACTGGATTTTATGGATTATTGAGCTGATGCATTAATTCACTCTCTAAAAAAAGTAGGTGTACTATCAAATGACTATTAAAACCGAACAAGATATTATTCAATTGATCCAAAATGATCCGTGGATGATGAATGTATTACAAATGGCAAAATCACTAGAGCTACCTGATTGGTGGATTTGCGCTGGATTTGTCCGTTCTAAAATTTGGGATACTTTACATAACTACAAAGTAAGAACGGCTACGCCAGATGTCGATATCATTTTTTATGATCCATTACATAAAGATGAGGCGTACGAACAATCATTAGAACAGAAGCTAGCGAATATGGATGCCTCTATCCCTTGGTCAGTAAAAAATCAAACTCGCATGCATGTAGTGAATGGAATGCCACCATACTCTTCTTCTGTTGATGCTATTTCTAAATTTCCTGAAACAGCAACCGCTCTTGGTGTTACATTAGACGAGAAAAATAATGTCATATTAACATCGCCGTGCGGAATAGAAGATGTGCTTTCATTACAAGTGAAACCTACACATCATTTTCTTGAAACGAAAGAACGTAAACATATGTACAAAAATAGAGTTATGAAAAAGAATTGGCAAAGCAAATGGCCTAACATTACAATCACTTATCCAGAAATTTAAAAAAGGTGCTTCTCATTATTAGAAGCACCCTTTCTTTTTTATTTCAAAAAATGAATGACTGTTTCTGCGAGTCGATCTGCTTCTTCATAATGTGGTGTATGACCACTTTCTTCGAATATGATATACTTTCCATTTAGAGAATCTCGATTGAATATTTCAATTTGCTTTTCACACGTTACTACATCATGTTTTCCTACAATTAATAACATTGGGTTCTGCACATCTTTTATTTTTGATAATAATGACGTATGACATAATCCCTCTGATTTTAATCTATCAAAATGGGTTTTTGAACGATTTGAAAATTGTTCCCACTCTTCGTCACTATATAAACTATCGTCCGTCTCATCTTCCTTATAATTGTAAATCTCCATTCTTTTCTCTTCTAATTCAGAGCTTAATCTTATATAAGCTTCTAGCAATTCTTCTGAACTAGCATTACTAGATGAATAAACTAGGCACTCTTCTGCTGCCGCTTCTTTTCCATACTTTTTTAATAACGTTCCTGTCTTTTGTAACAAAGCTCTACTTGTTAATGAAAAATCGAAAGTCGGACCTTCAAATATTATTTTCTCTATTGAATTTGGATACATCGCTACATATAACAATGCTAAATACCCACCGAAAGAATGTCCTATTACAGACCATTTATCTATTTGTAATACTTTTCTTAGTTCTTCACAGTCTTCAACCAAATCATTTAATCCAAAAGGTTCGTCCTCAGTAATTCCTTCTGACCGACAAACACCTCTTTGATCTATCATAATTACATATAATGAATTTTTTAATCGTTCCGCTCGATGAAATGAAAAATCATAGCAACTTTCTCCTGGTCCACCATGCAAGTATAAGACTGGTTCGTTTTTAGGATTTCCATGCGTTTCAACGTATAGCTTTTTCCCTCTAATGTCTATATACTTCCCAACTTCTATCAAATTCGTCTTTATAATCATCACCTTCTTTTTACTGAATATTATAACATTTCACCCTAAATAATCCCTATTACATTTAAAAAGACGATGATTATTGCAAGTGGTGCTACAAATCGAAGTAAAAATGCCCAACAAATAAATACTTTCTTTCCGTAATTTCCACCTACAAAAAATTCTGCTTCTAACACTTTCTTTTCCATTTTGAATGATACGAAAATACTAATAAATAGCGCTCCAAGTGGCATTAATATATTACTAGATAGAAAGTCTACTGCATCAAAAATATTCTTCCCAAAAATCGTAATATCACTCCATACTCCAAATGATAAGGCAGATGGTATACCTACAAGGAAAATGCAGAAACCGATGATCCATGAAAGTTTAGCTCTTCTTTCTTGTTCACCATTTGCTAATGCTGAAACAACCGTCTCTAGCAGAGAAAATGCCGAGGTTAATGTGGCAAATGTAAATAGCGCAAGAAAAACAGTTAAGAACAATCCTCCGAATGGAATTTGGCTAAATACAGATGGCAATACAATAAATAGTAAGCCCGGCCCCTCTGTCGGCTCCATTCCTAATGAAAATACTGCTGGAAATATAGCAAGGCCTGCAAATAAAGATACGAATAAATTCAATCCAACAATCGTAACTGCTGATTTTGGTAAACTTTCTTTTTTATTTAAATACGAACTATACGTAACCATAATCGAAATCCCTATGCTAATCGCAAAGAATGATTGTCCCATTGCGAACAAAATACTTTCTGACGTAATCTTTGAGAAATCTGGTTGTAAGAAAAACTTCACACCTTTCATTGCACCATCAAGTGTTAATGAACGAATAATAAGAGCGACAAATAATACGAACAACGCCGGTAACATATATTTACTTGCTTTTTCAATGCCATTTTGTACACCTTTTGATACAACCCATATCGTAATGAACATAAAAGCGAAATGCCCCATCATAGCCCAAGCAGGATTTCCAATTGTTTCCGTAAATAATGCACCGTAATTTTGTCCTGGAGTAATAAGTTGACCCGTTACTCCTCGGAAGAAATAAATTAAAACCCATCCACCTACAACGCTATAAAACGAAAGTAATATAAAGCAAGTTCCAACGCCAAGGCGTCCAATCCAGTGCCATCCTGTATTTGGTGCGATACTTTTAAATGCCCCAACTGCTTGTTTCTGTGTACTACGTCCAATCATAAATTCAGCTATAAGTAGCGGTAATCCAATTAATACAGTAAATAATATAAAGATTAAAAAAAATGCTCCTCCCCCGCTCTTTCCAGCAATATAAGGAAACTTCCATATTGCGCCAAGTCCAATTGCTGATCCTGCTGCAGCCATTATAAATCCTAATTTCGAAGTCCATTGCTCCGTCTGTTTCATCTTATTTTCCTCCTAATTAAATCTTTTTATATAAATAAATAAATTTTATATATCTATCCGAATAAACCCTCCATTTCTTTTTCTATAAAATAAAAAATGGCTCAGCGTCTCTTTATATAAAGAGACGCTAAGCCATTTACTTAACGCGGTACCACCCTTATTGATTCCATTATGAATCCACCTTAGTAGTAATCGTTTGATTACAAACCTAATATCGAAGGTTAACCGTTAAGATTTACTAAGAATGTGATTCCGTTCCACCTTACTGCTCCTAGGCGAGTTCAGGATGTCATTTGACTATGTCACACCAACCCATAGCTCTCTGTACAAATATACGACCTTACTACTCCTATTCAACACATTTTAATATTTAGAATATATTTTCTTTTGAAATTAATATGAAGTATATCGGTTATATTTGTAACTGTCAAGGTATATATTAATTATTTTGTCGAAAAGGATTCTCATAGCTTCATATAGAAAATATTTACAAATAAAAATACAAGGAGAAAATACGTTATGTCACTTTTAAAAAATGGATGTTTTTTTATTATCCGCTCATTTTTCATCATCTTTGGTATTATTGCGATTTGTTCCTTGCCACAATTGTTTTTCGGTGCACCTCCAAGTTCAACAACATCACTAGCAATGCCGCCTACACCAACTTTACAATTGAATTTTAGTAACTATTTCGATTCAATATCAAATGTTATTTCTTCTTTGTTTCACCCTACAAGCATTACTTATAAAATTAGCAATGCTGGCACTCAATCGCCAGACCGTGATCTTTTTCCCTATTTACTAGAATCATATACCCATACATTAACTATTATGATTTGTGCTTTCCTTATTGCCGTACTCCTTTCTACAACTTTTACCATACTTACATTTTACTTTCCTAAACGCATACAATCTCTTATTCTTAAAACTTTGCACGTACTAGAATCATTGCCAGACTTATTTTTCGTCGTTTGTGTACAGTTATTTGTCATTTGGATTTATAAAAATACAAATATACTCGTTACAGTCCCTTTTTCTACTATGCAAGAAAAAACATATTTGTTACCGATATTAACATTGAGCGTTTTACCAATTATTTACTTATATAAAATTTGCCTGTTAAATTATAACGATGAACTACAAAAGGATTATATAAACGTCGCGGTCGCAAAAGGATTAAAACCGTTTTACATATTATATAAACACGTACTCATCAACGCCCTACTATCTATCTTTTATAATGCAAAATCTATTTTTTTATTTATGATTTCCAATATGATCGTACTAGAGTATTTATTTAATTCCTATGGCTTATTTAAATTTTTAATTATGCACCAAACACCAGAAATTATTACCGTAAGTATATTAATTTTAACAATTCCATTCTATCTCTCCTTTGAACTATTAAAACGCATTTTACCAGGAAGAAGGGATTTATATGCTTAAAAAGGTAATTTGTAATACACGATTTTTAATCGGTCTTTTTATTTTAGTAACCATTATTATTTCAAGTTATATTACAAAAGAGAAAGTAGACGCAGGAAAAATAAAACCTATTCCTCCTTATCAATATGTTGACGGAAAAATAACTAGTACTGCCCCAGCACCGCCATCTTTTTCTCATCCTCTCGGTGTTGATAAAGATGGCGATGATGTGTTAATTCGTACTCTTTACGATGCAAAAACACCAATTTTTTATGCAGTGATTATTAGCTTTTTCCGCATAACCTTTTCACTTATATTCGGTATTCTTCATGCATACTTTTATCGATACGTACGCTTTTTAGATATTCTATTTGAAACATTCCAATACGTCCCTACCACCTTATTAGCGATATTTTTATTATCACCAGTATTATTTGTATCTCCAGAGGATGAACAACTTTGGCTGACTTATACGCTTTCCGTTTTAATTTTTATTAGTGTACCTAATTTAGTACAACTTTTCAGCAATGAAATTCGTTTATTACTACAAAATGAATTTGTGACAAGTTCTAAAACATTAGGTGGTGGTTTTTTTCACATTTGCAAATTACATTTAAAACCCTTTCTTACGCCAAAAATTTTCATTTGGATAAATCAACAAATGCTGCAAACTTTAGTTTTATTACTGCATTTAGCACTATTTCGAACCATTTCATTTAACATTGCTGGTACACTTGTTTTACTTGGCCACAATCATCAGTTTTTAAATGTTTTGCCTTGGATAGCATTCGGCCCCGTTTTATTTTTCACTATCGCTATTTTAGCTGTATACATGATGTTATCAGGTATGCAAAATGTATTAGAAAAAGATATAAATTATATGGAGAACTCGCTTTTATTAAGTGTTTTATCAAAAGACAAAAGAGAAAGAAAGAGAAAATATTTTTCACTTTTTAAACAAAATATAAAAATGAAAGAACAGTAAAAAAGAATCTTCGCGATAATCGCGAAGATTCTTTTTTATGGTGTAAGACGTGTACAATCTCTCGGAAAAGCGCTCGCCTCTCGTACGTTTGTTAATTCTAAAAGTTTATATACAACTCTTTCTAATCCAATTCCAAAACCGCCATGCGGTGGACAACCATATCGGAATGTATTTAAATAAGATTGAAATTTCTCTGGATGTAATCCTTTTTCTTTAAAAGATGCGAGTAACATTTCATGATTATGAATACGCTGTGCCCCTGATGTTATTTCTAATCCCTTATATAATAAGTCGAATGAATCGGTAATAGATGGATTCTCTTTATTCGGCATCGTATACATCGGCCTAGCTTCTTTCGGATAATGTGTAATGAAAACTAACTCACTCTTATATGTTTCCTTCACATATTTCCCTAATAACTTTTCACCTTCTGTATCTAAATCCCCAATCGGCGATTCTTTCCGGTATTTATTTTTCAAAATATCTTGTGCTTCTAACAATGTGATTTTAGGAATTTCAGTAATGACAGGTACTTCTATTTGGAGTAGTTGTAATTCTTTTTTGCAATTTTTTGCTACTTGTTGAAACATATATCGTAAAACATCCGTTTCTAATTGCATCACTTCATGAAAATCATGAATAAATCCAATTTCTACGTCTAACGATATATATTCATTTAAATGTCGTGAAGAATTATGATGTTCCGCCCTGTAAACAGACGCAACTTCAAATACACGCTCTAGTCCCCCAGCTACCATCATTTGTTTATAAAACTGTGGTGATTGTGCTAAATAAGCTTCCTTCTGGAAATATGGAAGCTTAAAAACATTCGCGCCTCCTTCTGCCCCTTGTGAAACAATTTTCGGAGTAAATATACGTGTGAAATCGTTCTCTATCAGAAATTCACTAAAGCTCTGAGCGAGTATAGATTTCACTTTAAATATCGCCGCGATTCGCTCATGTCTTAACGATAATACCCGCTCATTCAATAATTGATCTAAGCCAACTTGTAACTTCTTTTTATTTATTTCAAATGGGAGTGATTCTGCACCATTTAGTACTTTCACTTCATGTGCAAGTACTTCAACCCCTAATTCTGTTTTCGAAGTCTCTACAATTTCACCAACTATTTGAACGACACTTTCTACATCAACTTTGTATCCAGCTAACCCGTTTTCTAATACACATTGAATAACTCCCGTTCGGTCCCTTACTAATAAAAAACTAACATTACCTAGATGACGAATTTTTTTTACCCATCCTTGTAGTAATACAACCCTTCCTACATGCTCCTTACATTCTCGTGTGAGTGAACGCTTCATTACTTGATCCATTATATTTCCCTCCATTAATTTTATTTTTATTTACGTTATTGTTATTGTTGTCGTCGTCATCATCCACGGTCACTCACCTCCTTTCAAAGAATACAAAAATCCGCCCCTATAAATAGGGACGGATTTTTCCGCGGTACCACCCAAATTGTCATAATGACCATCTTAGCCCTGATAACGGTAGGTACCGTTTGCTTTTACTAATTAACACGTTCAAAGCAACACTCACAGGTGTCTTTCCATCATGCGGTATCGCAATCTTCCCAGCAACCGATTGCTCTCTGTAGACCCTTGCATCATGTACTTTTCCTAATCATCACTTTTTATATTTACAGAGTATTCTATCTCTTTAGTTTGTAAAACGCAAGCCTTTTTTAAATATATACTGTTTTTTTTACATCCACTTTTGTACAATCTCTTCTAAAGCCATTCCACGTGAGCCTTTTAATAATACGACATCCTTTTTCGTAATAATCTTCAATACTTCCTCTGCTAACTTAGCTTTATTATTATATGACTGCACTTGCCCTGTAGCATATGTCTTCATTGCTTCTTCCGCTACTATTTCTGCCAGCTTTCCATAAGTAAACACATGTGAAATATTCTCTTGATTTAGCATTTTACCAATTTCTCTATGATACGTTTCAGCTTCCTTCCCTAACTCCAACATATCCCCAATTACTATGATTTTTTTCTGATAAACATTTAACTTCTCTAACGTTTCAATTGCAGCCTTCATTGAAGATGGACTAGCATTCCATGCATCATTAATAATCGTAAAACCTGTTTTTGCAATTGAAAATTGAAAGCGCATATGAGTAATATTTATTTGCCGCAGTGCTTCCTTTATTTCTTCTGGAGAGACATTGTAAAATTGACCTACAGCGATTCCAACAATCGTATTTAAAATATTATGTTTTCCATGTAAGGGGACATCATACTGTATTTTGGAATCATTTAATTTAAAATGAACACCATATTCATCTAATTGCACGTTTATTGGAAACAAATCATTTGTATCCTTTTCACCAAATGACTTACATTCTAGACCTAGCACATTATTATTTCGAGAAAGTAATGTCTCATCACCATTATATAAAAGCAGTCCTTCATCTTTTAATCCGTCTATAATTTCTAATTTAGCCCTCGCAATCTCTTCTCGTGATCCAAGTGTTTCTAAGTGAGACTGCCCAATCATTGTAATTATCGATACATCTGGCTGTGCTATTTGTGATAAGTTTCGAATTTGTCCTTTTTCACTCATTCCCATTTCAAGTATTAAAAACTCTGTATCTCGTTTCATTTCTAAAATCGTTAGCGGCAAACCGATTTGACTATTTAAATTCCCTTTTGTTTTATGCACACTATAAGTTGTACTTAAAATGCCTCCTATTATATCTTTTACTGTCGTCTTTCCGTTACTACCTGTAATACCGATTACTTTTACACCTAGCTCATTCCGATAAAATTGTGCCAATTGTTGCAAAGCAAACAAAGTGTCATCTACAAATATAATTGGTATCCCTTTTGGCGGAGTACCGTAAGACTTTTTCCACATGGAAGCAATAGCTCCATTATCCATTGCCTCTTTCACATAATCATGTCCATCTTTCACTCTAATGATTGGAATAAATAAATTTCCTTCTTTAATGTTTTTTGAATCTATGCAGACACCCTGTATTTCTATATGATGAAAAGATTCTTGTAATCCTTCTCCATCTACTACCTCTTCAAGTTTTTTTAAATTCATTTGAATCAAAGTATCACCTTTTTCCATTTTATTACATAAACCCCATTTCATTTACGCATATTAATAAAAATTTTGTAGCGAGGTGTTTATATGAAAAAAGCGATTAGTTTCTTTCTCCTTTTGTTATGCCTAATTGTAGTAAACGAAACGTACGCCTATTCACCAAAATCTTTACCAATCTCCCAAAACTCTGATCAATGGCAAGTGAATATTGATGAACCGAAAAAAATAAGCAAAAATATGCTTCAAGCTAAAAAAGATAAATTTCAAACATATCAATTTTCAGTAAAGAATGTCGGAGAAAATGAAGTATATAACGTACAAGTTGAAGTCTTCCGCAATGAACCAAATATGAAAACAAAATATGAACTCTTTTCCCTGAAAGAAGGTCGTCTCGCAAGTGGAAAAACTGGATTTAGACATGCTAACTTCCCTGTTTCTACAAAAGCCAATGAGGTTGACGTGATCATTACATGGCAAGAACATCCTTTCCGCTCTATGAGAAACGGTCAAAAAGTCGAGTCTAGAAAATTTAAAGAGCATTTTGTTTTTAAAGACGAAAAAAAATAAATGGAATGCGGATAAATTCACACTATCATTGATATAGCTTACTTTACTAGTACCAGTTCTTAAGCAAATTAAAAAGTCGTGGCTTATAAAAGCCACGACTTTTTATATTAATTTGTGCTAATTCCTCTCGCTGCCCAAATGCGATCAATTTCAGCCGCATGTTGTCCGCCATATAAAAGAGCATCCGCTTGCTTAATTGCTTTTGCCCCATCACGGAATTTAGCATTTGGCGTTAATGACCAATGTGATTGTAAAATAATTTTTGTTGCCACATCACGTCCAAAAGATTGCGCCATTTCGTATTGACCTTGAGCCCAAATTTCTCCATCATTATGCACTTCATTCGTTATATCTTTCGGGTATACTTTATTCATATCTAATCGGCGTAAGCACGTCGGATCTGAACTAGAATAAGCAGTCGCATCCCATTCTCCAATACATGCTTTTCCGTAACCAGTTGTCGATACTGCATCTTCATACGTAGCACCTAAGAAGTCTCCAAACCCTTCTCCCATCGCTCCACCTTCTGGTGAACTTCCGAATCCTGGTACTTGATTATCTTGAATAGAATGTCCATATTCATGCGCGATAATGCCCGCATCTTCTGCGTCATCTACACCGCCAGTACCGAAAGTTAAAGCTTTCGTTGACGGGGAATAGAATGAATTATCGTCAGTTGTACCATTTACATTTACTTTAATCGAACGATTATTAATATTTTTAAAGCCCAATCCCTGAATGTAACGCTGTAATGTATCAATATGATAATATGACATAACATCTTCAAAACTATCATTTGCACGTGTGTAATTAAATTGTAAATTTGTAGATTTCGTCTTCGCTTTTGAAGAAATCGTAACATACTCTCCAATTAAAAATCCTGTACCATCTAAACCTTTTAACGTAACAGTTTTTAATTGATTCGTTAGTGCTGTCGAATCTGCATCATTATTATCTTTTAACCCTACTTTACTACCGCTAGATACGACGGGGTTAGGTAAAAACACTTTCCCAGTCCCTTCTGCTTTTCGGTTTATATCAACCTTTTTAATTAGCTTTCCATTTTCTGCATCAATAAATGTTTCCCATGCACCGAAAGGTTTATTAGAATGGACTAAAACTTTGTATACTGGGATAGCTACTCCATCCTCAATAATATATCCGAATTCTTTCTCTGTAGGAGCCCATAGATTTTGCTCACTTTCTCCTCCAACATAAGCCATTGATTTTTGTTCCGCATCTTTTTCACTAATCTTATTCGCTATTTCTTTCACACTTTGAACTGCCTGGTAATCAGAAACAGCAAGTAATCCCTGCCCCTGTCCATTAATAGTAACTGTTATTTGTTTTGAAAATACAGGAGCACCATTGACCACTTGTTGGAATCTAACATATGAAGCTACTGGTGTTTCTGTTGTAGAAATATATTGTAAGTCTGAAAGGTCTGCCTTCAATCCATATTCCGTAGCATGTCCTTTTAAATATTCAATTGCTTTTTTCTGCGGTGAATAACCTTCAAGCTTTACTTGCTGCTGTTTTTCCAGTGCTGAAACAGTAGAAATTGTCCCCATTACTAATGGTACAGTCATTGCCATTGCCACCATTTTTTTATTAAACATAGAACCACTCCCCCTAATAAATTGAAACCTTTACCCCATTCCTATAAGGCTATTCCTGTCCACAAGTAGCGAAATAAAGTGAATCTACGAGTAATTCTATACGAGCAATTCTATTACCTTTCCATTTCGGATGAGTGAAATTTTCTCAATATTTATGTGTAAATGGAGAAAAATACTGTAGAAATATATTACTTTATTCATTTCCTAAACCCTATAATTTTTAATAGAACATCAAACACTATTAGTCGTTTTATTATTTGCTACTGCATTTTTCATTTTCAGTGTATTATTTAGCGTTTTATGGAGAAAGAAATTTTCTTGAGGCCCTATCGAATGGATTCTGCGGAAAATAACTGGTTAATTTATCTTCACACAAAAAAGGAAGTTGGAATGATTCCAACTTCCTTTTTCTTTAATTAGCCGGGCTTAATTTAATTCGGACTTTTGTCTCACCTAAAGGAAGTTCATCGTCTTCATTCGTTAAGTTATCAAATGTGAATTGCTTAACGAGTAAGTTTTCTTCCAACAAATCTTTATGATTTGCTAAAGTTTTCTGTAGTTCTTCCTCTGTATCAAGAATAACATCCACTCTTAAATTAACTGGTAAATTCAACTGCTTACGATATTCTTGGACTGCCCGAATGAATTCACGAGCCACTCCTTCTTGTAACAATTCCTCCGTTACATTCGTGTCTAACATAACTGTATATTGTCCGTTAGTCGTATTTGAGAATCCTGTTTTTGCTACTTTTTCTACTAATACATCTTCAGACGTTACAACTACTTCTTCCCCTGATGCTGCTTCATATACTGCTCTTTCAGTTGAAACAAAGCTTTGTACTTCTTCTTGTGATAATTGTTTTAACCAGCCGTTTACTGCATTCACATTTTTACCAAACTTCGGCCCTGCTGTTTTAAAATTCAACTTTAATTGATATGATGTGTACTTCGTTTCATCCAGTTCAACATGAAATGCTTTCACATTTAGCTCATCCATTACGATATCACGATAAGATTCCCAATCAATATTATTCTCTTTATTCTCAAGTAATACAAGTTCTGCTAACGGCTGTTTTACTTTTAAAGAATGCTGATTACGGTTACTTCTTCCAAGTTCAACAACTTGTAAAACTGCATCCATTTCCGCTTCTAATTTCGGCTGGATAAGTGATTCATTTACAACTGGATAATCCTCTAAATGAACGCTACGTCCTTCTAAATTCAAATGAATATCTTCAGCGACAAATGGTGTAAATGGTGCAATTAATTTACTAATCGTTACAAGCACTTCATGAAGTGTTTCATACGCCGCTGCTTTCTCAGTATTCATACCAGATTCCCAGAAACGATTGCGTGAACGTCTTACATACCAGTTACTTACTTCATCTACAAGCGTGGCAATTTCACGAGCTGCATTTGTGAATTGATAATCATCAAGTGCGGTTCTTACTTTTTTCGTTGTGCTATGCAATCTTGATAATACCCATTCATCCAATTTCGTTCGCTTTACATCATAGGTTTCATTCGGATTATACTCATCTAAATTTGCATATAAGACGTAGAAGCTATATACATTGACTAACGTATCTACAAATTTAGATTTTGCTTCCAGTACTGTTCTTTCAGAAAAACGCTTCGCATTCCACGGAGCACTGTCAACAAGTAGAGCCCATCTTAAAGCATCTGCACCAAACTGATTTACTAAATCAACTGGATCTAGTGCATTTCCTTTACTTTTAGACATTTTCTGTCCTTCTTCATCTAGAACATGCCCTAGTGATAAAACTCGTTTATATGGAACTTTTCCTGTATATAGCGCTGATACTGCCAATAAACTATAAAACCAGCCACGTGTTTGATCAATTCCTTCTGCAATAACATCTGCTGGAAACTGTTCTTCAAATAACTCTTTATTTTCAAACGGATAATGATATTGTGCAAACGGCATGGAGCCACTATCAAACCAAACATCGATTACTTCTGGTGTACGATTCATTGTACTTCCGCATTTTCCGCAGCAAACTTGCACTTCATCTACATATGGCTTATGCAATTCTAAATCTTCTGGTGTTTCTTTCGTACTATGCTTTCTTAATTCAGCAATGCTTTTCGGTGCGAATTGGTGGTCGCAACTTTCACATTCCCATACGTTTAACGGTGTTCCCCAATATCTATTCCGGCTAATATTCCAGTCCACCATGTTTTCTAAAAACTTACCAAACCGTCCGTGCTTCATATGGTCTGGATACCACGTAACAGAATCATTATTTCGTAAAAATGTTTCTTTAATCTCAGTTGTTCGGATTAACCAGCTTTCTCCTGCATAATAAAGTAATGGTGAATCACAGCGCCAGCAATGCGGATAGCTATGTTCATATTTTTCTTTATGATATAGTAACCCTTCTTTCGCTAAATAACGAACGATATCAACGTCACAATCTTTTACAAACTTACCTTTAAGAAATGGTACTGCATCCGTATACTCACCTTTCTCATCTACAACATGTAAGAACGACAATCCTTCACTTTGAACGACTCTATAATCGTCCTCCCCATATGCTGGAGCGATATGAACGAGTCCTGTGCCGCTATCTGCAGTTACAAAATCTGCTGCAATTACGTGGTACCCATTTGTAACTTCCTTCATCGGAAACGGTGCTGTATAAGATGTGTTTACTAATTCTTCGCCTTTATGAACGGATACTACTTCATAGTTTTCTTTTAATACTTCTTGTACACGCTCTTTCGCAACAATGTATACATATCCTTCTTGTTTCGCTTTAACGTATTCCATATTCGGATGTACGGCAAGTGCAACATTCGCCGGAAGTGTCCACGGTGTTGTCGTCCATCCAAGGAAATATTCATTTTCACTATCTTTTACTTTAAACTTAACCGTTGCGCTTAAATCTTTAACCGTTTTGTATCCTTGCGCAACTTCATGTGAACTAAGCGATGTTTGACAGCTTGGACAGTATGGAGAAACTCTATGTCCTTTATATAACAAACCTTTTTCATGAATCGTCCCTAAAATATTCCATACACTTTCGATATATGGATTCTCTAGAGTAACGTATGGATCATCCATATCTACCCAATATCCAATGCTCTCCGTAAATTCACGCCACTGCTTCTCATATGTGAATACACTCTCTTTACACTTTTGAATAAATGGCTCAATGCCGTACTCTTCAATCTCATGCTTACCTGAAATACCAAGTTGTTTTTCAACGCCTAATTCTACAGGTAATCCATGTGTATCCCAGCCAGCTTTTCTTAACACTTTATACCCAGCCATCGTTTTATATCTTGCTACTAAATCTTTAATTGCCCGACCAAGTGCATGGCCGACGTGTGGTAAACCGTTCGCCGTTGGTGGTCCTTCATAAAACACAAACGATTGTGCGCCTTCTCTATTCTGAATTGATTGTTCAAAAATGCCCTGTTCGTTCCACTGCTTACGAATACGTGTTTCTCTCCCTACAGCTGACTCTTTTACATCTACTTTCTTCATCTACAATCACTCCTTTGAATGTTTTAAAAGCACACAAAAAACCCGTCCCTATGAAGTAGGGACGGGTTTACCCGCGTTACCACCCTAATTCTATTAGCTTTTCACTAATAGCACTTAGCAACGTACTAACATACGCGTTCTTTGTAACGGTAGACATCCGTCCGAGCTTACTTTATTCAGCCACGGCTCCTCGGAGATGATTTTCAAATAACGTCTGCACACCGGCTTTCAGCAATACACCGGCTCTCTGGAGAACAGCTCACTATTTTACTCTTTCTCGTCTTCAGATTTGTATACTTTATTAAAAGTTATTTTATGCCATTAGGCAATTAATTGTCAACTAATTCAAAATATATTTTTATTTATATCCTTTTTATCTATTTCTATACAATTACTTTTCAAATTCTCGTAATCCCGCTAAATCTTCATCTTCCTCTGCAAGTTCAGCAAAGAATCCCGTCTCATCTTCACGAAGCACAATTTCAAGTTCTTCTTTCGCCTCTTCATTTCTGTTTAATAATGCTAAGTAGCAAGCATGATCGTATCTTGCTAACAAGTGTGTAGCATCAATTTCTAATATATCACTTGTTATTTTTTCTGCTTTGGCAGTTCGCCCAGTTCTATGATACGAAGATGCTAAAGCAATAAGAATTGCCGTTTCATTTGGATGATGTACAGAAGCATCTTCTAATAAATGAATTGCATCCTCAAACCTCTCTTGACTTTGGTATATTTCTGCTAAAGTAAGGAACCCTCTACTTACAAACGATGTTTTCTCCGTTAATTGTAAGCATATTTTTTCTGCTTTTCTTTCTTCCCCAGCTTTCAAGAATACTTGCGCTTGTAAAAGAAGCGTATCATAATCATCCGGTAGCTCTCGAACCATTTGTTTCGTTAATTCCAACGCATCTCGTAACATGCCTTCTTCTTCACACTCAATGAAAAGATTTACAAGTTGCTTCGCTACATCATAATCCCATTTATTTTCTAGCGACGTTTGCAATACTTCTATTGCTTCTTTATTCATTGCCGCATTCTCGTAAAATAGTGCAAATCGCTGCGCTGCCATACTATTTTTCGGGTTTAATTTTAACGAGATTTCATATAAATCAATGATTGTAGTAATCATTGAAATTTCTTTCGCGCGATTTTTCATACGATAAAAAGCTCTCGTAAATATAGATTTTTTCGGCTGTTCATTTTGTTGACGTTCAATCCATCTTTCTGTAACCGCAGCTGCTGCATACATGAATGCCATACTTCTATCCGATTTTTTCACCTTTAATGTATGAAGAGAATCTCTTATGTGAGACAATTTTTTATGTTGTTCTACTGCTTTTACATATACATCAAATATACGTTCACTATCCATATTCTTTTGGATTACTTTCAGTGCAACCTCAATTGCTTTTACATCTCTTTTTTTCACTAATACTTTTGCATAATGATATAGAACTTCTGTATGTCCCTCATCTAATTGTAGTGCTTCTTCAATTCGTACCTTTTCTTTATCTATTTCATTCATCGCTCCATACACATATGCAATCGCATCTAAGCGCCATATTTCAGGTACTTCGTCCGCTAGCTGTTCTAATTCCTTTAGCAACTCTTCCTGAAGATTTATTTCTACTGAAAGCTGTGCCAAATATTCCATATTTATATGCAATGGCTCTTCTTTCATCGCCTGAACCATATGACTTTGTTCTTTTAAACGATTTTCTTCTTTTTCATATATTTCTGCTAGTTGCAAATGTACACCCGGGAAGTTTTCATCAAGCTCTAAACATGTTTCATACGCTTGCTTTGCTTCTGTCAATTGTCCTAATGCCATAAGTGTTTCGCCAATTCGGTAATATGGCAATGTCGTTTTCTTTTGTTCGAGTGCCTTGTTGTAGCTCTTCATTGCCTGATCATATTGTCCAATAGATTCATATAAAATACCAGCATAACAACCGTATTCAATTACTTCCGTTTTTCTTTTGTAACGTTCTTAAAAACGCTATGCCTCGTTGCACGAAAGCTGTTTCCTTTATTCTATTTACATACTCTTCTAATACGTTCTCTATATTACTGTATAACTTTCGTATACCGTCCTCTAATTTAGAAAGTGCTGTTTTCAACTCAGCTTCATTCCCGCCTAACGCAATTTCAGCATCCCACAGCACCATACCAGCATTCATAAGGAAATCTTGATTGTCCTCAAATTGCTTATTGATACTAACAATATAATTTTTTGCATCCTCATATTGTTCCTTTGCCATGTATACTTGAATTAAACCAAAATGAGAATATACATCTTCATTATTTTCTTCTAAAGAGCGCTTATATATAGTTTCTGCTTCTTCAAGTTCATCATTTTGAAAATAAAAATCTCCTAAACGAACATATAAAGACGCCTGATCTTCACAATTTCGAATTCCTTGTAATAAAATTTCCTTCGTACTTTTCTCATCATCCAAATCTGATTCATAGATTTCCGAAAGCTTCGTATATAAATAAGCTGCTGTTTTATCTAACTGAATTGCTACTTTAAGTCCTTTTACCGCTAAATACACTTTTCCTAAATGTTGAGCACATCTTGCACGTTCATACCAAATGTGTGCTTCATACTTATATTCTTTTAATAAATCATTAAAGAATCCATATGCTTCTTCATACCGTTCTAAATCTATTAAAATTAAACCGTGATTTACAAGTGTAAACCTTTCTGGGCTACGTTCTATAGCTGTTAGAGAATACTCTATCCCCTTTTCGGATTGATCCATATACATGTATGATAATGCTAAGAAACTCCACGCAACTGGTTGGTCTGCATCCAGTTGTAATGACGAACGAAAACTAGCAATCGCTTCTGCATAATTATCTTGCTCAAAAGAATACCGCCCATTTATAAAATGATACAACGCTTGATTGCTTTTCTTCTCCACACTTTGAAGCATATGTCCTGCTTTTTCCATATCTTGCAGACGAATAAAACACTGTGCACTATGCAATTTCACAAAGTCAGAGCTCGGAAACTTTTCCATTAATTTTTCTATACAAAACTGAATAAACTCTTTATCTACTTCCGCATCTAAATGTTTAATCGTATATAACCAAGTGTTTGGATTTTCACTTGTTTCTTTTAAAAATAGTACTAACTTTTCAATTCCCTCTTTATCTTGCTCAGCTAAATGATCAGTTAGAGAAAAAATTGATTTATAATAATTATGTTCTTCCTCATCCAAAAATGAAAGTTGTTCCATTCTATCTTTTGGTGTAAACGTAATAGCTAAACAATCTGTATAACGATATTTTTCTTGCAACTTATCATATTCCACAAGAATCGGTTCTAAGAAATTCGGATCTTGAATATAAAAAGCTTGCAGCACGTCGTCATAACCAGAAAGTACTTGTACATGGGAAGCGTGCTCAATATCTATACTTAATAAAACAGGAATACCTTGATCAAGTAATCTCTTATAATTTTCCACATTCCCTTGAAAATAACGATATTCGTAACCTTGCTCCTCTATATATGTAACTGTATCTGAAAACTTAGAACCTGTTACATCAAAAATATGTTGTGCTATTTCATCTTGCGTACGTTTTTCTCCCCATATCCCTAACATCATTTCTAAACTTGTCGGAACGCAATAGTTATCCTTTTGTACAACCGGAACTATTGGTAAACGAACCTTTTTTCCATCAGGATTTTTTTCTATATGATGATATAGAGAATTTTTCAAACTCTTTTCACTTTTCAATAGTGCTTGCAAATCATGCATATTATTTATTTTATAAAATGCTTCTGCACGTAAATGTATAAAATAAGTTGTATATGCATGATGCGGAAGCATGTGATTGATTTTATCTATTACCGCTAACATTTCTTCATAGCGCTCTAAATCTAATAAATATTTTACTTTTTCAAAATAGAAATATGGTACTTGAGAGAACTTTGCAATCGCATCATTTATAAGTTGTAATGCTCGCTGCTGTTCACCTTTATATGCATATAATTGCGCCAATAAGTACGTAGCTAGCTCTTCACAATCTTTATGTTGCTGACCGGCTAAAAGTTGTTCCTCTGCCTTCTCCCACTCACCAGTCTGTATATATAAGTAACCCCATTTATCAAAAACTGCACGTGTACTATACTTTTCCGCCTTTTGCATGTAGGCATAGGCCTCTTCATTTCGCTTCATATCTAACAAACATCTAACTAACGTAAAATATGCTTTCGTTAAAACGTCCGCATCAGTTTCCTCTTCATTTACCTCTTCCAAAGAATCTTTTAATAATTGTTCCGCATCAAGGATTTTACGCTCATCAATTAACTCATCACAATATAAAGAGAGCGTTCTCATATTTGGGAATTTTTTATAAGTATAACGAATTAAAAAGGAGCTATATTGATGCATCAAACCTTCATCAGCAAGGCGAATTAATGTATCGAACTCTGTAAATGATGAAACGTTAGAAAGCCAGGTCTTCACGTATGATAACTTATTCGTTTCTTTTATATGTGCAATTTCATTATTTATCTCCTGTAATCCATCTACAAATCTCTTTTCTTTCAAACAAATCTCTAATTGCTTAAAATCTAGCATGCATTCACCTCAAATTATTATTTATACTGCCATTTGCAAGCAGTATTCTAACCTACTTGCTTAGATTTTACACATCATATAGTATGCATTCAACTAAAACCTCATATAATGAACGATATTATTTAATATTATTCAAGTTTTTAACTAAATATCTTAAAAACGATACTTTTTCTCGTTATTTTGTTTAATTTGATGAAATAATGTATAATCTTATTCTGGTAAATGAAATTATACAGACGATAATTGATATATATATCAATCGAATCTTTTATTATATCGGCGATTCTTAAAATATATCAGCGATTCAACAAGGTATATTGATTCACTCATCAAACTTTAAATCTACAAAAACACCGTAATGATCACTTGGAAATACGTGTGATGAAGTTAATGCTGAATCTCCAAATACAGCTACATTTTCTATATTTAGAGATTCAAACGAATCATTTTCTTGTATCAATATCCAATCATATCGTTCTTCTTTCTTTACATCCCCTATTAAATTTGTATTCTTTCCATAATCTAAAGTTGGCTGAGCCAAGGTGCAATCATGTTCTTCTTTAAACTGAGCTACATCTATCCATTGGTTATCTACTAAGTATTGATGAACACTCGAATTAGGATTGGCATTAAAATCACCACAAAGTACTTCATATGTACTAGTTTTACTTTTACTCTTAATCCAATTATGTACTGTGCTAATTTGTTCTTGCCTTATCATAATTGACTTCCAATTCAAATGAACATTTGTTATTCCAAGTTTATAATCTCTATATTTAAATGTAATTCTAATGGCACAATAATTAGCTTCCTTTGCATCAGTTTCCCAAATAGCCTCTTCCATTAATATAGGAACCTTACTTAAAAAAGCTAATCCTTCATCTGGAGAATCTGGATATTCTTTAAATATACAAAATGGATAATTTACTTGCTCCGCAATATATTGTGCAACATTTGTCTTCTTTCCTTTATTATTAATACAACTCCGAACTTCTTGAATTGCTAATATATGAGGAGCAATATTTTGGACTTCTTCACAAATAGCCTCTAACCTTTCAGGCCACAATGTTTCATGATTCCAAATATTAAAAGTAGCAATTTTCATTATATCGCTACTTTTTAACATTGTATTTCACCAAATGTAATTTTCATATTCGGAGCATATACTAAAGATGAATGCATATGAAATGCTTTAAAAAACCGTAGTTCCGCTTCATATTGAGCTAACGCTTCATCATATGTTAATCCTCTTACCATTAAACGTTCTATAAATTGCTGTTTATCACCTGGATTGCCCGCAATTCCCTCTTCTTTTAATGAATGATACAAACTATGTTTATCATTATGATGCATATTAGAATCTAAAAAGTTCACTTTATCACTTACTCTGCACTCGATATTTTTCACACCTAATTCACTTAAATACATCGGTATTTTCATACCGATATTGCCATCTTTACCGGTTCTCTGTGTGTCCCTTTCAAATAACTTCTGCAAAACACCTAGCTGGATAATTTCCG
This sequence comes from Bacillus sp. CDB3, assembly GCF_002081505.1. Lineage (NCBI taxonomy): Bacteria > Bacillati > Bacillota > Bacilli > Caryophanales > Bacillaceae > Bacillus > Bacillus sp. CDB3. The sequence goes on from NZ_ALBR01000060.1 coordinate 49,706, forward strand.
ATTGATTCTCTCCATCTAATACGTAAGAAGACATATTTGACATCCAATGTGGTTCAAAACAGATTATTTTACCACCTTCCTTAATTGAATGTATCATTTTCTCTAGCATCGTTTTTGGGGAACTCATATGTAATAAGAAAGCATGACAGATTGCGATATCGTATTTATTTTTCAATTCAATTTCTGTAGCATTTCCCTCAAGAAACTCTGATTCATATGGAAGCGAACGAAACAACTCTCTCGCTTCAGCTATTAATGCTTCCCCGCTATCAATGCCTGTATACTTTGATCCATTTGGAAGCAACGGCAACAAAACTAATCCTAAATAACCATATCCACAACCATAATCAACAATATGTACCGGTTCAGTAATCTTCCAAACTGTATTTACTAAAAAACTTAAATAATCGTCATTGTAATATAAATCTCTCGTATTTTTTAAATATGTTAGTTTACTGTTCCAATCATACTCTTCCAAAACCCACGCCTCCTTTTATATATAAAACTATAGTTCTCTATTTAATAAATGTATTCCTATGTTTCTAAAAATTTTGGAGATGTTGAGTTCTAATTAAAACGTTAATTTGTACATGTTCTTTACTCTCCACCTATTTGACAAACTAATTTTGAAAAAATAAAAAGGATTACATACCTGAAACGATATATAATCCTTTTCATAATAATATTGGAATAAACAGAAGTTTAGTTAGTACAATCACAATCTGAGCAATCGGTACACTCTATTACGTCACAATCTAAATTTCTCTTTTTTTTGCTTCTTTTTAAATAAAAATATAGTAGCACCATAAATAATACGCAAATAACAAAAGCTATTGTGGCTTCTACATATTTTTCATGAATGATAAAACCAATTCCACTTCCACCTGATATAAAAATTAGAATTATGTAAATCCAGAACATGTAAGTAGCTACCTCCGTTGATATGTGGTTTAAGATGTAATCCATATAATACTAGATGCAATAAATAGTCCCATACCATTACCGCTTAATAAACCGGTAGTTACTCTTAGCAAATTTGTGCTGCTTCGCCATTTCCACTTTTGGGTGAATCCATCAATTAATAATGGAATTTGAGCAAAAAAGGATAGCATTAATGAGAGACTAAACGAAGGTGTTATTAAAAAGTAAATTGGAAACATACAGAAACCAATTAACATACCCGTGCATCGAGCACATAAAGGCATGTATTTTTGTAGTTTAAGAAAACTCCTTTCCGGTAGTCTATGACAAGGAATATGTAAAATGAAACCTCGAATCAATACGGACCATCCTCTCTACAAATATTTTAATTGATTTCGCAACAAAATTATAGAGTTCTTACACTTCACAGCGTATAACTCTATATAGATAAGAGTTTATTTAAGAAAATACAAAAAGACAAAACAGGCTAATAATCGCCTGATTTGTCTTTTTGTTACTCTATATTACGCTTTAATTTGATCTGCAGTTTATTAGTAAAGTAATGTGAATATTTCTCTCTGCGCATAAGCACAAAATTATTATTTTACATCTCCTCAGGTGCCTCCACCCCAAGTAAACGTAATCCTTCTTTTAATACAACCGTCACAGCATAAGCTAATGCGAGCCTACTGTCTTTTCCTTCGTTCTCTTCTAATATACGAACATTACCGTAATATTTATTGAACGCTTGTGCTACATCTAATACGTATTTTGAAATAATAGATGGCTCATTTTTGTTGAAGGCCGCTTCAATTACTTGCGGGAATTTGTTGAGTAATTTTACTACACTCCAGCTGTAATCATCTTTTAATTCAAAAGTACACGTTTCAAATTCTACACTTTCTTTTCTTAAAATAGAACAAGCACGCGCGTGTGTGTATTGTACATACGGTCCCGTTTCCCCTTCAAATTTCAACATATTTTCTAATGAGAATTCAATATTATGCATACGCTCATTTTTTAAATCGTGGAAGATAACTGCTCCAACACCTACTTGCTTTGCCACTTCTTCTTTTTGTTTTAAATTCGGATTCTTCTCTTCAATATTTTGTTCCGCAAGTGCAACAGCTTCTTCTAACACTTCTTCTAATAAAATAATTCTGCCCTTACGTGTCGACATTTTCTTACCATCTTTTAATATGAACCCGAACGGTACATGTTCCATTCCATCAACCCAAGTATAGCCTAGCTTTTTTAATACAGTGAAAAATTGATTAAAATGTAAACTTTGTTCTGGTCCAACTACATAAAGTGCTTTATCAAATCCATATGTGTTTTGACGATATAAAGCCGCCGTTAAATCACGTGTTGCATAAATAGTCGCACCATCTGATTTTCTAATTAAGCATGGCGGCATTCCTTCTTCTTCTAAATTAACGACTAATGCGCCTTCTGATTCTTCAAGCAAATCATGTTCTTCTAAAATTCCAATAAAATCTTCCATTAAATTATTATAGAAAGCTTCTCCTTGAAAATTTGTAAATTCCACACCGAGAAGTTCATAAATACGTGAAAATTCTTTTAAAGATTCGTGACGGAACCAGTTCCAAAGCTCGACTGCTTCTTCATCACCTTCTTCTAATTTTTTAAACCAAGCGCGCCCCTCTTCTTCTAGTTCTTCGTCTTCTTTTACTTCTTCATGGAATTGAACATATAACTTAAATAACTCACGTATCGGATCCTCTTTAACTACCTCTTCATTTCCCCATTTTTTATACGCGGTAATTAACTTCCCAAACTGCGTGCCCCAATCGCCAATATAATTGATTCCGACAACTTCATACCCACATTTTTCGGCGATATGTTTCAGCGAATTACCAATCATTGTAGAACGTAAATGCCCCATTGAAAAAGGTTTCGCGATATTCGGAGAGGAATAATCGATAACTACCGTTTTTTCACATCCAAAGTGATTTTGACCGTACTCTTCTTTCTTAGCTAAAATCGTTTTTAATACTGCATCACTTACAGTTTCACGATTGAAAAATACATTTACATAAGGACCAACGGCCTCTATTTTCGTAAAGAACGGATCATTTAATTTCTCCGCAACTTCCTTTGCGATAATAGCTGGTGATTTTTTATATTGCTTCGCTAGTGAAAAGCATGGGAATGCTGCATCTCCGAATTCATCTTGTTTTGGTGTTTCGATTAAATCTAAAATTTGATTTTGTGTTAATTCATTCGCAAGAATATTTGATAAATTTTTCACAAACTGCGTTTTATAATCCATACTACAACCTCCTTATTTTTTAAACACAAAAAACTCGTCTCTAAAAAAGAGACGAGTTTTAACCCGTGGTACCACCCTTGTTGTTCATTCCGAACCACTTTCCCGTTTATAACGAGGACAGGGGGCCTCGGCTTACTCTACTATTCGTTCAAGAAGCGTCTCCGAAGTGCGCTTCATCTTTTTCTTCTGCACTAGGCTCACACCATCCCTAGCTCGCTTTCCTTCTGAAAAAGACTACTCTCTTCATCACAGACAGTATATTTAATTAATTATTGCTTATTATACATCTTTTCAAACAATTAGCAAGGGTCAATTACACCAAAGTGAAACTTAGCACTTTTTCTTTTGTATACGTGAAAATTGTGTTTTTCAAATCTAGAACTACGAAAATGATCTTTCAGAACGACACGCTTTCTCGCCACACGCTTCGCTTCCGCAATTGTTTCGTCAGTAATATCATGATACAAAGCGAAGTGTTTTAATCCTTTTATTCCATCTGATTCTATGACAGTTTCTTCAAACATCGGATCAAGGTAAACAACATCATAACTATTATCTTCACATTGCGTTAAAAATGCGAAATGCTCAGTTTGTTTTACATCGATTCTTTGCATTGCCTCATCGATTTCAGAAACGGATGAAGACCACTTTTGCAAGCCTTTTCCCATGATGTAAGCCATATATTCATTTCCTTCAAGCCCTGTTACTTTTCCGTTCTCACCAACAATATAACTAGCTACAATACTATCTGATGCCATACCGAGCGTACAATCTAATACTGTCATTCCGCTCTCTAATTTGGCAGCTTGTATAAACGGATCATGTTCTCCGCGCATTAACCTTTTCACACGAAACATTGCTGAGTTTGGATGAAAGAAAAACGATTCTTCCGTTCCTTTTGGATAAATGGCTAATCGATTTTTCCCTACAACAAGCACATCTTGTCCATGCTGTTCATGCAATTTATGTACAGGTATATCATTACGTATAACGAAAGAACTATTTAATTCTGCTGCTACCTTATTTGCATAAGCTGTCATTTCTTTATTTGTTCTTCCCGCTGTTGTTACTATCATTATTTCACCTCTATATAAAGAAAAGAGGGAGATTTACTCTCCCCCTTCTTTAGCAATTCTTTTCGAAAGCTTGTTCTAAGTTCGTAATAATTTCGTCCATAGTTGCACCTTCAATTTCATGACGGTGAATGAAGTGAACAACTTCTTTTCCTTTTAGTAATGCCATAGATGGTGAAGATGGAGGAATTTCTCCGAAGTATTCACGCATTTTTGCAGTAGCATCTTTATCTTGACCTGCAAATACAGTTACAAGATGATCAGGTTGTTTTTCAGCACGAACAACCGCTTGACCTGCTGATGGACGTGCTAAACCAGCTGCACAACCACAAACTGAGTTTACAACTACTAAAGTTGTACCTGATGCATTCTCCATAAATTCTGTAACAGCTTCTTCTGTAGTTAATTCTTCAAATCCAGAGCGCACTAATTCTTGGCGCATTGGAATTACCATTTGACGCATGTATTCTTCATAAGCATTTGACATCTTGTAATCTCTCCTTCAACTTTCATTCCAAATTCATCATATCACGCTCTATTAATAGGTGCAAAAGAAAGATAACGATGATTTCATTTTTTTGTAGGGATTTCACAAACCCCTTCACGGCAATGTCCAACTGGGACAAGTTTTCTATTGTTAGCGATATAATCGTATACTTTACTTCCAAATCCAAGTACGATAGATAGCTTTATAAAAGGCACTGCAAACCAATAAGATGGAACGGCTTTTGCTAATACGTTGATGCTATGAATTCCGTCATACCACTTATTATTTTTTAAAATATACAATCTTTGTTCCATCTTACTTTGTAATTCTTGAGAAAGTTCATACTTCTCAACTACATCTTCATCTCGAAATGAGACAAATTTCATCTTACCCTTTTTATCTAATCTTCTCGTACGCTCTGCAACTGCTGTACACATCGGACACCAACTATCATAGAAAACAATCATAAACTATTCCCCTTTACGAGACTCCGTCATTTGCTTCCATACTGATCCTTTTGCTTCTTCGCCGCCTTCAATGCGTTCTAAAGCTAAACGCGCTTGCATCGCCACTTCAAACTCTGGATCATCTTCTGCTGCTTTTAGTGCCGGAATTGCACTTTCATCACCAAGTTCAAATAAGAACATTGCTGCACGCCAGCGTACTAATTTACTTGAATCTTTCAGAGATTTAATCATAACGAACATCGCTGCTGGATCACCTACGTCTGATAAGCAATCTCCTGCTGTACGACGAACACTTACAGAACGATCTAATAACGCTTTATATAATAACGGCAATACTCCATCACCTTTTACCATACCTAAATACGCTGTTGCTAAACGGCGGATAGATACTTTCTCATCATCTAATGCCATTTTCAACACTGGAATATCTTCTTCAGTAGGATCCATTTGTTCTAATGCTGCAAAACGGTTTTTCCAGTCAGAATCTTTCATCATCTCTTCTGTTACTTTATATGGCTCACGCTTTTGAATCGTTACTTCAACAGCACCCGCTTGATTCAATAGTTCTTTAACCGTTTCATTTACACGTTCTTCTGAATAAGCAGCAACAATTTCTTCTACTACTTCTTTCCCGATTTCTTCAAAATTACCGTAACGTGTACTTTGCTCTACCCATTTGCGCTCTTTCACAACGTTAGGTGCAGACATTTGCACTTTCATAATGGATTCTTTAAAACGATCAGGTAAGCCTACACGCTCTTCCGATGTTCCATCTGTTAACTTCACTTGCATTGGAATTGTAAAGAACATTTGAACAAACACTTTCACTTCCCCAAAATGAGCAAGTTGTTGTTCTTCGCTCTCTTCCACTACTTCTTCGCCGAAAACAGCACGAACTTGTTGTAATAAAACTTTCCAGTCATACTTTGCATTTCGCTCCACTGCTAAAAAGTCGGCTACATGATATACACCTTTAATGCCTTCAATTTTCAAAATTTCTTGCACTTGCATTGGTGCTTGTTCTTTATTTTCATTTGTATAATTATTACGCGCTCCTGAAGGTAATACTTCATTCAAAATAACTTTCATTGTATTTGGACTTGGCGTTGGTTCAATTGCTTTAATTTTCACGTAAAAATACTCTCCTTTATTGCGTGTTCTTAGCTGTATTGTAACATGTTATTCCTCTATACTCCTACTCGGATGCTTAATTTTACTAATTCCTCTTCTACATTTTTAGAATTTCAATTATTACTATTTTCACCTAATCGTTCCGGAACTATAGTTAAAAGTCTAATTGACAATAACAAAAAAGGTATTAATCTTAACTCATAAAATGACCATAGTCATTTTATGATCAAAGTCATTTAAAAGTGGAGGGATAACAAATGAATAATGTCATGATTATTGGTGGTGGTATTGCTGGTCTTTGCGCAGCAATCTCCTTACAAAAAATAGGATTAGATGTAAAAGTGTATGACAAAAATATTGAATCTACTGTTGCTGGTGCAGGTATTATCATTGCCCCAAATGCGATGCAAGCACTTGAACCATACCGGATTTCTGAGCAAATAAAAAAATTCGGCAATGAAAGTGACGGTTTTAACCTTGTATCCGAAAAAGGAACTATATTTAGTAAATTGACCATTCCAGCTTGTTATCCAAAAATGTACTCCATCCATAGAAAAGATTTACATCAATTGCTACTTTCCGAACTACAAGAAGGTACTGTCGAGTGGGGAAAAGAGTGCGTAAAAATAGAACAAAATGAAGAAAACGCCTTAAAAATATGATTTCAAGATGGTAGTGAAGCATTCGGCAATATACTCATTGCTGCTGATGGTATTCATTCTGTCGTCCGAAAACAAGTAACACAAAACGATGGCTATCGTTATGCCGGATATACGTGTTGGCGTGGTGTAACTCCAACTCATAATCTATCTCTAACAAATGATTTTATTGAAACATGGGGAACAAACGGTCGATTTGGCATTGTCCCTCTTCCAAACAACGAAGTATACTGGTATGCGCTCATAAACGCCAAAGCTAGAGATCAAAAATATACAGCTTACACAACAGCAGATTTATATAATCATTTCAAAAATTATCATAATCCCATCCCAGCTATTTTAAAAAACGCATCTGACGTTAATATGATTCATCGTGATATTGTAGACATCACTCCAATGAAACAATTTTTTGACAAACGCATCGTCTTTATTGGAGATGCTGCCCATGCACTTACACCTAATTTAGGTCAAGGGGCGTGTCAAGCAATTGAAGATGCTATCATCCTTGCAGAATGTATCAAAAAAAATGCCCACTATCGTCAAGCATTTATAGAATACGAACAAAAAAGACGAGATAGAATTGAAAAAATCTCAAACACTGCATGGAAAGTTGGAAAAATGGCGCAAATGGAAAGTAAACCTTTGATTATAGTAAGAAACGAAGTAATGAAACATATCCCGAAATGGGTTTCTGAAAAGCAAGCACATGAACTATACAATTTTCATTTATAACAAGAAACTACAACGAAAAGTGGCAAAAAGTATGAACAGAATTCTTTCTACCCTTCTTTCAACTACATTAATTATTAATTTACTTGGATGTACTTCCTCCCCTTCAACTAAAGAAGTTTCAAAACTAACATTGAAAACAGACGAAATAACAGATGTAAAGTTGTTAAATGTGAAGGAAAATAATACAGTAAAAGCCGAAACAAATAATAAAGGGTTTATTGTACAAATGCTTAAGTCTATTCAAGCAGGTACACCTAAAGAGGTTTCTTTAACTAAACAAACTATGGAATCCATATCAAGTAAAATGGAAATTGTATATGAAGATCAATCTATAAAAACTTTATTAATTTTGGTAAATGATGACGATACAATTACAATAACGGAAAACTCTAACGCTACATCCACAAAGGGTTTTCAAATACAACACGACCTAAAAACTCCCATGATTGTATTAAACTTCATTAAACAGTAAATTTGTTTATGAAATACAATTTCGTTTGAGATTATCTAATAAACAGATATAATTGTTTATGTTAGGAGTAGATAATATGCTTAGAGAAACGAGAAAAAAAGAATTAAAAGAACTTATATTCCTAAAAGCAGTACAACTCTTTCAAGAACGCGGTTACGAAAATGTAACGGTTCAAGATATTACTACTGCATGCGGGATTGCAAAAGGAACTTTCTTCAACTACTTTCCGAAAAAAGAAAACATATTATTATTTTTAGGTGATTCTCAAATTGAACTATGGAATGAAAGTTTAAAAACATATTCAAATGTGGAACATCCGAAAGAGCGAATCAAACTTGTTTTAGGAGATTTACTGGATCGATTTACTGGGCATGGTGAATTAATGAAGCATGCCGTCTTTGAAATTATTAAATCTAACTACTTAGTAGAAAATGAATTAAAAAGTATACACCAGCTACAAGAAAGTTTGTCTTCTATTATTACAGAAGCGAAAGAGACAGGAACATTACACAGTCCATGGGATACAAATATCATCACTTCTACTATTATGAGTACTTATTTTTATACACTAATGTCCCACTCGCTATTACATGCTAATGAAATAAATACGAAAAATTTACTCAATCAACAGTTAGATGTTGTTTGGGAAGGTATCAGTCAAAATTAAGAAGGCTATACTACATAGCCCTCTTAATTATTAATGCTCTTTACGTTTTATTGCGATGCACCCTCACGTCTTCTCTCCAAAAATGTAATACTCTCAATCACAACTTCAGTTCTATATATTCTCTTTCCCTGTTCATCATCGTAATTACTCGTATGAATACGCCCTGTAATCCCAACAAGTGAACCCTTCGTACAATATTCTGTTACATTTTCAGCCGCCCTTCGCCAAACGACACAATTTATAAAATCGACTTGTTGTTCACCTAAACTATTTCGAAATCCTCTATTCACCGCAACACATATTCGTGCATAAGCGACTCCTTGCTTTGTGTAGTATAATTCTGGCTCCTTTGTCAATCTACCGATTAATACAACTCGATTCATCATAAGTTATACCACCTCACATATTTTTCTTCATTGTAAAGAGAAATATGCGAAAGGTAAAAAACGGAAAAAGTTATTTCTGTATGTAAAAAGTATTATTTTATACCTTACAAAAGAAAAAAAGAAACCTTACATAGTTTAAACATGTAAGGTTTCAAAAAATTATACTTCACTGCAAGAGATGTAATATCCACCGCGAGCCATCTTTATTTCAGCACAGTACATTACATTTTCTAAGTAAAAAGTAATCGGTTTAGTTTTACTCTCAAATGTTAGTCTTTCATTGCATTCAGCTGCGTATCCTTCAATCGCTGAAGTAATAACTTCTGATGATGGATACGTTAAAGCTTCATCTAGTTCTATGAAAAAACTTTTAGAAAATAGTTTTTTCATAATCCCTTTTTTCTCTTTCATCATATTCCTCCACCCTCTTCAGTTCAAGCTGATAACATCCATATTTTCAATATATCTTTGAAAATAAAAAATCCTGCACATTTCATGCAGGATTTTTTCATTAGTCATTTTTCGTAAAGTAAGAAACGAAACGAAGAATTTCTAAGTATAACCATACTAGAGTCATCATTAGACCCATTGCACTGTACCATTCCATATATTTTGGAGCTTGGCTACGTGCACCGCTTTCGATTAAATCGAAATCTAGTAATAAATTTAATGCAGCAACTACAATAACAACCGCACTAATGATAATACCGATTGTACCGCCCTGGTGAATATATGGAACAGTTACACCGAACATATTTAATAAGAATACGATTAAATACATAACCATAATTCCCATTGTCGCTGCAATTACACCCGTACGGAATTTATCAGTTACCTTTACAACGCGTGTTGCATATAAAACTAACATTGCAAATAGAATTGAAATTGTAAGTAATACAGCATTTAAAACGATAGAATCGCCAAATTTCATTGTATAAACTGCTGAAATACTTCCTAATACAACTCCTTCTACCGCCGCATAAATTGGCGCCCCAATTGGTGCCATTCGCGGGAAGAAGATAGATGCAAATGCGATGATTGCCGCAATTACTAATGCACCAATTAACACTGGCATTTTCATCGTACCCTGCATCATCTGTATGTATGAATAGACAGACGTTGCAAGTAGCAAGATAAGCATTATAAACGTTTTGCCTACTGTTCCGCCAATAGTCATCGCAGAAGCGCTTGCTCCCTCTTTACGAAATGCCTCTTTTTTCAACATTGGATTAGATGTTCTCATTTTTTCCCTCCTAAAATAGGTTCTACCAATAGTGTAAAGTTTTTCTCTTTACTTTTCAATATATGCAGCTTGTTTTTATTTTAATCCTTCAACGATGTCTGATAGCTCACTCCATCTTTCCATCGTTTTTTCTAGCTCTTCTTCTGTTTTCTGCTGTGCTTCAGATAATTCTTGTGCCTTTGTGAAGTCAGATCCAACTTTCGAAAGTTCTTCTCCAATTGACTCAATTTTCTCTTCTAGTTCGGCAATTGTATCTTCAATTGTTTCCCATTCACGCTGCTCATTGTATGAAAGTTTACGTTTACGTTGTTGTTTTGGAGCTTCTTCTACTACTTTTTTCTCTTTTTGAACTTCCGCTTTTTCAATAAGTTCTTTCGTTTTTTCCATTTCTAAATAATCTGTATAACTACCTAGGAACTCACGCACTTCGCCTCCGCCAGTAAAGATGAACAGTTCATCTACTACTTTATCTAAGAAGTAACGGTCATGCGATACAGTTAAAACGACACCTGGGAAATCTTCTAAATAATCTTCTAGTACTGTTAATGTTTGTGTATCTAGATCATTCGTAGGTTCATCAAGTAATAGTACGTTTGGTTCTCCCATTAAAATACGTAATAAATATAAACGTCTTCTTTCACCACCAGATAGTTTACCAAGCGGTGTACCATGTGAATGCGTCGGGAATAAGAAACGTTCTAACATTTGAGATGCACCAATTACTTTTCCATCTGTTGTATGAATAACTTCTGCAATCTCTTTAATGTATTCAATCATACGCTGGTTTAAATTCATCTCTTCATTTTCTTGCGTATAATAAGCAACTTTTACAGTTTGTCCTACTTCAACTTCACCACTATCAGGAGATAACTTGCCTGCAAGCATATTTAATAGAGAAGATTTCCCGCTTCCATTCGCCCCAATAATTCCGATACGATCGCCTGGTTTCACAATATGATTAAAATTATGTAATACCGTCTTATCACCAAATTTTTTCGTTACATCTTTTAACTCAAGTACTTTCTTTCCTAGACGACTTCCACTTAGTGCAATATCAACTGACTGTTTTGCTGCTGGTCCTTCTTGTCCCTTTAGCTCATCAAAACGCTGAATACGCGCCTTTTGTTTCGTAGAACGGGCTTTTGCACCACGACGAATCCATGCTAATTCACGACGATATAAATTTTGGCGTTTTGATTCTTGTGCCGATTCTTGCTCTTCACGAAGTGCTTTCGCTTCTAAAAATGTACTATAGTTTCCTTCGTAGCTATATAGTTTACCGTTATCTAATTCAAAAATACGGTTTGTCACACGATCTAAGAAATAACGATCATGGGTTACAAGTAATACCGCACCTGTATATCTTGCTAAATATTCTTCTAACCATTCAACTGTCTCATGGTCAAGATGGTTCGTAGGCTCGTCTAAAATTAATAGATCAGGTGTTTCAATAAAACATTGTGCCATTGCGATACGTTTTTTCTGTCCACCAGATAAATTTCCAACAGTTGCAGTGAAATCTGTAATTCCTAATTTTGTTAAAAGAGATTTCGCATTTGCATTTGCTTCCCATGCACTCATTGCATCCATACGTTGCTGCACTGCAAATAATTGTTCCTGTACTTTTTCATTACTTGGATCTTTTTCGATATTTAATAGTGCTTTTTCATAATCACGAAGAAGACGAATTAAAGGTGTATCACCATGGAACACTTGCTCTAATACTGTTAGTTTTTCATCAAACTCTGGTTGCTGTGATAAATAACTAATTGTATACCCACGTGAATGCGTCATATCACCTGTATCAGGAGTTTCTAACCCTGCAATAATTTTTAATAATGTCGATTTACCAGTACCGTTTACACCAATAATTCCGACACGTTGTCCTTCTGTAATACTACATGATAATCCATCAAATAACGGTTTTTCTCCGTATGATTTCGATAAGTTCTCCACAGTTAACATTTTCATATTTGTGCATTCCACTCTTTCATAAATTGTTCAATAAACTCTTCCATATAACGATGACGAACTTCAGCCTCTTGTTTTGCCGCGTTCGTATTCATTAAGTCTTTTAATTTTAAAAGTTTTTCATAAAAATGATTTAAAGATGGATCGTTATTTTTTCGGTATTCATCTTTCGTCATCACTTCACGAGGCGGAACAGTGGGATCATACATTAATCTCTCTTTCGCTCCTCCGTATGCAAATGTACGAGCTATTCCAATTGCACCAAGAGCATCTAAGCGATCCGCATCTTGAACAATTTTCCCTTCAAGTGACTCAACTGTGCCACCGTGACCACCCTTATAAGACATATTGGCGATGATATGAAGAACATGCTTACTTTCCTCTTCTTCAACATGTAACTCTTCTAACCAATCAGAAACTTTTTTCATTCCTGCTTCTTCACTATCATTTAACTTCTCATCTGCCACATCGTGAAGTAATGCTGCCATTTCAATTATAAAACGATTTCCTCCTTCTTGCTCGGATAAAGAAATCGCCAATTTATGTACGCGTTCAATATGATACCAATCATGCCCACTCGCATCTTTTTCTAAAATATGCTTTACGAAAGTTATTGTCTTTTTTATTTTTCTTGTTTTATCATTTTATCTTCACCCAGTTACTTATTGTAACACGCCTACATTTTTTCATCACATATTTTCTTGTCCGCCCATACACTAGGTGGTAGGCATCATTATGAAGGAGGAATCAATATGTTCTATAATAATCAACCGCCTTATCCACAGCAACCATTTTATCCTCAGCAGCAGGAACAAAGATACACAGAACAATATGAGGAACAAGAGCTTCAACAGCAAGAACAACAATACGAACAAAATCCATACGCAACACCGCAAAATCAAGAAGCTGAATATCAACAAAATCCATATGACACACGTCCAAATTATGAATATCCTCAAAATCCATATGCAGCACCGCAAAATCAAGAACAACAATATCAGCAAAATCCATATACAGCACCGCAAAATCAAGAACAACAATATCAACAAAATCCATATCCAACTCAGCCACAACAACCGCAATACCAACAACAAATGTATCAACCACACTATGACGCACGTGTTTCACCACCTGCACCACCAACAATTGATCCGACACAACCACAAATCTTACCTCCTGGACCGACACTCGATATTACACAGCCTCAAATTTTACCACCTGGACCTATTACAGAACCAACGCAACAACAAATCCAGCAAGTTGTCGGCACACAGTTTTTACCTTTAAAGAAACCTGTACTTGATTTCGTAAAACCTTGGGTAGATTACGGTTTAAATGAAGCGAAGCATACATCACACAAACATGCTTTAACAGAAGTTGCTGCGATTATGTTTTTAGTTGGGAAAGGGTTTAATCCGACGATTGCGCATTATATTGTAGAATCTTGGGAGAAGAATGAGCAGTTTTAGAGTTGTTCATATTGTTTAATATAAAAATAAAAAAGTGCCATAAATGCCCTTTAAATAAGCATTTATAGCACTTTTATTTATTTCGCCATATTTTACTATAAAAATTCATTTCATATTTTTTCACGTGTTTTTATATAATTTGTGAGCAAAATGTGAGCAAAAAATTAAAATAAAAACATTGAATAAATATTTAATTTATGCTTTTTTAATCTCATTTTCATAATCTTCAAGTTCCTTATCTGTCATTACATATGAGGAGGGATTCTCTTTTATAAAACGTACCGTATTTAGTCCGATCATCTGAGCAGCGGCGGACGGCTGACCATCCGGTAAAATAGGCGAAATGGAAAGATCAGCAACCTTAAGATTTTTGGTGCCAAACACATTAAGGAATCCATCGACAACCCCTTCTTGAATCGTCCGTCCCATCCGACAATGCCCGCCCAGAGAGAAGTTCGTGTAAGAGGCTCTGACATAATTCTCAAGCTGCTGTTGTTTGTTAGGATCGTTGTCAGGTAGCTGTAATATACTCTCTGGAGGATATACAACCTTCCCGATGCCGTTATTTGGGTATTTCAGTGGATCTCTAGCCTCTACAATAATATTATAAATTCTCTTATATTGATCGACCATATACGTTAGGTCATTAGGATCTTCCAACGGATTGAAGTTAAGAGATGGATAAGCCTCTGGATCGCTATGTTCCACTAGCACTGTACCCCGGCTTTTTGTTTTCACGTCTACCATACCAAAACTCATGATACTTGGAGTGGTTTGAAAAGTTAAATCTAAACTCCAACCATTGCTGATCACATCTGAAGCAGGAAGAAAAAATGGGAGAGGAGCTCCTATCAGTTGGAGACGACGACTTTCTAATAGATTCATTGGATTCTCTGCTTGGAAAGCACCTAGAATAAGTGGATAGTTGGGATCAGTAAAAAATATCGGAAGAATTTGGGAAGTATCTATCTCAACCCCTAATCCAATATAATTCTGGGTTTGAAGATTGTGCCCCACATTCGGACTCTCTATCAATGTTGGTATACCTGCTTTAGCCAAATCATCCGATTTACCGATTCCTGAACGTTGTAGAATGACTGAGGAAAAAAATCCTGCAGAGATGATAATACCTTTTCTTGCAAACATTCTATGTGAAACGCCATCCTTGACAAATTCAACACCAACAGCAATGTTCAACCCATCTTTTTCTTAAATAAGATTTTGTTAACGGTTGTTTTAGCTAAAATAACCAGATTTCTTCCACCAACTCCAAATTCATCTGGATGGGACTGGTTTCCTTTGCTGACAATTTGGTCATTTAAATAGCCTGTTGCCGTTGAGGATCGGACAAATTGGCCAGGGCTAATCTCTTTTTGAATATATTGCGTTTTATAAAATGTACAATCCCTTATGCCGGTATTATAGTCCACAACAATCGGTGTTCCCAATACAGTGTTTGTTGCTTGAACTAACGTATTGATCAATCCATTAGGGGGGATATTCTGCTGTCTAATAAAAATCGGCCCTTGTGTTCCTCGTTCATTAGGGCTTTGTGTCGTTCCTGTATAGGTTTCATTTTTTACAAATAAAGCGCTAATCTTGTCGTAACTCCATTGATCACCAACTAGGCTTGCCCACTGGTTATACAACTCTTTACTCCCACGTACGGCGTACATATCACTAATTTCTGAGCTTCCCCCTATGGTGCGACCATTTGTTGCAATAAGTGTACGTGCAATAGTTGATTCTAGTTCAGAAGTAACATTAAAGCTAAACCTGTTACCGCGGGTTGTATTAATGGTAGCAAGAATGCTAGGGTTACTTAGTTCATTCGTCATATTTGTTCCTGCTTCCAGCACTAGTACAGAAGTACTTTTGTCATCCGTTAATTCTTTGGCAATTACCCCTCCAGCAGTTCCGGCACCAATCACGATATAATCAAATTTGGTAGGGTCTATTGGTTTTACAGGCTCTGGAAATTCACAAGGAAATGCACAAGGAAATAATGAATAAGGAAATTCACAAGGATTGAAACAATTTCTATTTTTTGATGGCATAAATAATCAAGCTCCTTTTTTTTGCATTTAGTATATTAAATGTAAAAAAGAACCTGTCTCTTGTACCAGTGTCTTTACTTTTAAAAAAAATGTATGTTCTATACATGTAAGATTAACAAAACGAAATTGCTATTCATTATCCGTAGTCAATAATGAATAGCAATTTCGTTATAGGGAGATTTTGATTCTTTAACTTGATGGACATAGGTAACACCCTGTTGTAGGGAAAGCACTAAAAATTATATATTACTCTATTAAGCTTTGAATTATTGGTAAGAAATGCTAAAGTTAAGTGGGTTAAAACATATACAAAGTGAGGCGATATTTTGCAGAAGTTTAGTTTATTACTAATAGCGCTTGTAATGGTTTTATCATTATTCATCCCTAATCTTGCAAGTGCTAAATCTTTCCCTGATGTCCAAGCTGGCCACTGGGCAATTAAAGAGATTAACTATTTATCAGAAAAAGGCATTATTAATGGTACTCCAGAAGGATATTTTAATCCAGGTGATAATGCAACTCGTGGACAAATGGCAGTAATGCTAGATTTATCGTTAAAATTAGAAAAACCATCTAGCTTGTCTCGCTTCTTTACTTGTTCGCGTATGCTCTTCCACTCACCACTGTCATAGAACTTACGCTTCTGTTGTTTGGTTTTGTATTCTTTCATAACCGAAAGAACTCTACCTGTTCTTCCACAATAGGATGATTATGCTGTATAATCTTTGTGTTAATACCTTGTTCATCTGGTTCAACGTGAATGTAAGAACCTGATTTACGATTGTAGTTTGTCTTCCAATCAAAGCTAACTCTTACTCTACCTTTTATCTCTTCGCCTTTATAAAGCACAATAGGAACAGCATCGATATCCGATTGTTTGTACTTCCCTAACTTAAACATATCTACAAAAGCACCGTTACATTTCGGACAAACAGTTACTTCTTTATATTCTTCTTTAGATGGATGATACACCTTATCTTGATGACCACACGCTAAACATTCAGAACGATTGAAATATCTTGTTTCTGTACGCATCTCACACATCTATCCCCACTCCTTATCTATAAAATAAAAAGCACCCGAATAGATGCTTAGATTAAACTTATTCATTATTACTTTCTCTACTTTCATCATTATCTGATTTCGGGTCTAACAAACTTCCTATATCAGGCGGCAAAGTTAACTCTATACCAGCTACTGGTTGATTATCCTCATTAAAATAATACTTCTTTACCTTATTTAATTCTTCATTTTTCTTATTTTCACTCATATTCTCCCGCCTTTTATGTATGGTATTAAACACGTTACTTAATATGTACATCGAGCAAGATAATATACTTTTTTAAATATCAGATAAATCACACACTTTCCGCATAATAAAAGAGCAACCCTGCGCCAGGTGCCCTTTCGTCAAAATCTTATGCTATTAATATAAATACGGTAAATGAAGTTTTATTCTTCTTCCAACCACCTAATGTTGTTTACTTTTATCCGTCCAACAATATTAAGTAACTGGAAGAAGAGCAAAAGCCCTTCTCCGTTTACACAACAGATTTTGACTTTGGAATTGAAAACAAGAAACAACATCTCATTCAATCCTCAACCATCACCCATAGCCTAACGATCCATTTGAATTATAAAGGAACGTGAAAAAATGTTTTCCGTCACTTCTCACAATACAAATATATCACGTTCATTCCAAAACGACCGGCACATTTCCTGCCAAAAAGCGGTCACGACTCTGCCACTTATTTTCATTCTTCACTCTTATGTATTTTATCTTAATGACTTACCCATATCTTATATTGTGTGTAACTGACCCCTTCATTGAATCCCTTGCAATCATTGACTTAATTAAACTTTCTCTTTTGAGTTACACAGTACGGAATTTATGAGTAACTGTATAGGAGTACCACCAGCATTTTTGAAAAAACAACACTAAGCAAAAAACACAATACTAGTAGAAAAATATTTTTAAAAGGGCATTTATAGGAACTCTTTTTTTGATATATCATACAATAACCCAGAAAATAGCTTGCTGTTTCAGCATAGAACAAAAAGGGAGTATGATAATTGTGGCTATAACAGCTTTAATCACCATTTTATTACTTTCGTTATCCTCTAGTATAGATAATTTTGGAGTAGGCATATCTTATGGTATTCGTAATATTCGTATAGGTTTTTTAGCTAACTTTATAATTGCGATTATTGCTTTTGTTTTTAGTGAAATGGGTATTTTATTTGGGCAATATATTTCAAAAGTTTTTCCTGGTACATTATCTGACGTTATTGGTACAGTGTTTTTGTTTGTAATTGGTTTGCGAATTATTTTAATGACAATTCCAAGAAAAAAGAAAGTTAATCAAGAAGTATTTGATGACGATGAATCTGTTTCAAATGTTATTACTGGATATTTAAAATCTCCTGAAAAAGCTGACCTTGATAAATCAGGAAATATTAGTTTTTTTGAAGCAATTGTTCTTGGTATTGCTATATCTATGAATGCTCTAACGAATGGACTAGGTGCAGGGCTATTAAAATTATCTCCATTTGCTATTTCATTATCAGCAGCAATATTCAGCTTTTTAACTGTTTGGTTAGGAGTTAAATTAGGAAAAAAAGTTGCAAATGTAAAAATTGGATCTTGGACATTAGGACAATTTAGCACAGCTTTAAGTGGATTTATATTATTATTAATCGCTGTACACAATTTGTTTTAAGTATAAATTGTGGTGAATACATTGGAGTTTTTTTAGCTTTATTATCAATCGTTATCATTGATTTAGTAATTGTTGGTGATACCCCATGCCTATCAAGCTAAGCTTATATAAGTTTAATTTCATGTGAGATTTTTTCTTTTTTCTAAAGATCTAGTGTAAGTTCTTGAAAGATTTGCATACCAAATAAACCCTATCGGGTTTCAGTTTTTTTGATTACGCTACATGATTGTGAGACATAGAAAAGTTATATACGACGCCTAAGATATCAAAGACTGTTTTCTTCTCATACCTATGGGATTTTCGTCCGTTTTTCTGTAAGAGATTAAACAGCCGAGACAATATCTTTGTTAATTCTTGGGTGTCTTTTTGTAGAGATTGATAAATAAGTGGAAAATAATCTTTTATCATATAAATCGCTTTATATTCGCTTAATTCTCGTTTCTTCTTGCTGAGGAGTAATTGGCGCATTTGGAACATAGTGGAGGAACAAAGAAAGATGCTAATTAATTGTCCGTATAAGTGACATTCTAGTCGTTCTAATTTTACAGAATTACAATGATGAATACGAAAGAATGATTTCCATGTTTTAAAGATAAGTTCAACTTGCCATCGTAAGGAGTAAAAATCGTATACTTGTTCCTTTGGTAGATATTCCAAAGGAATATTTGTAATGTAAAAGTTAATTGCACTAAGTCGCTTACTGCGTTCTTTATAGGTAATTTGCTTCTTATGTTCTTTAGATGCTAAATCCTTTTGTCTACGTTTCATTTGCGTTTCAGTTAATTTGTACAGAATTAGTCTTGCAGGAAGTTTTTGATACATTCCAATATAAATCTCAGGAAGTTTCATATGTTTCACCTGACTGTAATTGGTCAATGAATTGCTCCATATCTAGTTGGATGTATTCAGATTGCTTTTTTATTGTTCCATTTTGAAAGTATTCAGGTTCTCTATTCTTCTGATATATACGAGTATTGAGCTTTAATCGTGAAATAAAATAAGCACCACACTCGTCTATCGTATGTAGATCTCTTAAATCGAAATATCCTAGATCACGTATACATACATCGTGCGGTTGAAGAGACGTTAAGCAAGTAGAACCATAAATTTTATCATTTTGCTTTCCCGAACCTACATGAACATGTAAAAATTGACCACTAAGCAAATCGTACTCTAATTGAATTTTCACACCAGCACTATGACCACTACCTCCTGAACCTTGATATGTAGAAGCAAATTTATCTGGAACCTGAAAATGTGTAGAATCCAATACACGAATACTACGAAAATAGTTTGTATACAAAGTTGGAATCTTGTTTGAGTTGGAGGAATGAAATTGTTGGTTAAGTAAATACGCTAATATTTGTTGTAAAAACTGTACAGCCCGAGAATTAAAGCGTTGATTGAGTCCTTCCGGACTCATGGAAATGCCTGTGTTAGCTTCTAATCGACTACATAATTGTGTCAATGAAGTATGAGCTATATTTTGGCTTAACCAAACACATAAAGCCACTAAGTCTTGTGCACGATATTTACTTTTTCGTTGAACAAATCCTATCTCTCTAGCTAACTGTTCCAAAGCATACGGTGACATATATCGTTGTAGTTCTTTAGAGAACAATTCTAGTTCATCTAAAATCGATAAATTCATAACAAAAACGCCCCCTTTCTGTATATTTCTACAAAAAGAATAGCGTTTTTTTCGTTTTATGGATACAATTTTCTAGCTTGATGGCGATGTGACGCTACCCTTATATTAAATCGCAATAAAAGGTGTTTTATGAATATACTCTTTATTATCAATCTGGCTAATTATAAAATTTGCTATTTCTTTATTTGAAATCATTGCCCCAGGCATATCGATAAGACTTTCTTTGACTGCTCTTACTTCAACACCCTCCTTTACAAAAGGCAGTCTTATTAGTGTCCAATCAAGGTCTTTATTTTTCAAAAGAATATTCAGCTCTTCTCTTTTATCTTTCATCATTTTGGAAAAGAGCACTTCAAACATTTTTGCTCCAATCTTATTTAAAAGACTTTTTTTATCTCCTATAATGTTGAGAGAACCTCCTGTAACGCCAATATATCTCTTAATATCCTTTTCTTTCATTACTTCAAGTATATCTCTGGTAACTTTGCTATATATAGGTGTATCTCTCATAGGTTGACCAAAGCAATTTATAACAATATGACAACCTTCGAGTAGTTGTCTTATTGCATCTACATTCTCCGCAGTACCTGTTACAATCTCAATTTTATCATCGTTATACTTTAATTTTTTAGGATTCCGAACAAGCATACGAATTTGGTAGCCATTTTTTAACGATTCTGAAGCTATATAACGACCTACCTTACCAGTGCCACCAATTACAGCTATTTTATAAGGATTATCCATTCCATCACTCCTAAGAATATATAAATAAACTCAATCCTTCCGAATTAAATTCTAATTTTATAATATTTCCCTTTTCATAATTAATAATATTTATCATTTTTCATTTTTCTTTATATTTTAACATAAATTACCTATTTATTCTGAAGTTTTCTTTTAACGCCTTAAATAACAAAATAGATCGTAACCGAAATGGAAGTGTGACAATAATCATTGTCACATTGTTAAAAGCAATGCTAATTATAATCCTATTTTAGGAGTCCCGCCACGTTATCATCAATCTAGTAATTTGAAGTGTCCACAAAACAAAAATTTTATTATTTTGCAGTTATTTATAAGAATTCAGCTCATTTTTATCGTTTTGGGGTAACTTGTTTTCTTAAGTTGATGGACATGGGGTGATACCCCTAGATTTAAAAAGAAAAAAGCAATGATTAGATTCTAAACCTAGTCATTGCTTTATCCATTGCATCTTGATTTACACCTATATAACGTAACGGGACCTCCTCTGAAGAGTGATTGAATATCTCCATGAGTAATGCTATGTTTTTCGTTTGCATGTACATATGATATCCGTACGTCTTTCTTAGCGTATGTGTTCCTATTTCATCTAATCCAAACTCTGCCGCTGCTCCACTTAGTATCTTATATGCCATGCTACGACCAATTGGACGATTCTTACCTTGTCTACTTTGTAATAAATACTCATTGTCTTCTCTTTCTTCAATAAACCATTTAAGTTCTCTTTTCAGTGCTGCAGTGATTTGTATTCGTTTCTGTTTCCCTGTTTTCTTTTCCCTCATAGATATATGACTACCTTTGACATCCCCTACCTTCAATTTCAAAATATCCGAGATTCTCAGACCCGTATTGATTCCCATAATGAAGAGAATGTAATTACGTAAGCTCTTTTCCTTAAAATAATCTTTTAGCTGCTGTATTTGCTCTGAATCACGTATTGGTTGAACGAAATTCATTATTCATTACCTCCCTTTTCTTCTGTCTCGTAAACTTCTAATCCAAGTGCAAAAGCAAGTTTATAAAACGCTTTAGACTTCCAACGTCGATAAGTGCGCTCTGACATCCCTATTTCGTTATAAACCATATAATCACATACATCCTCTTCTTCTAGATAACGTTTATAAATAATATCTCTTTGGATGCTTCCTG
This sequence comes from Bacillus sp. CDB3, assembly GCF_002081505.1. Lineage (NCBI taxonomy): Bacteria > Bacillati > Bacillota > Bacilli > Caryophanales > Bacillaceae > Bacillus > Bacillus sp. CDB3. Next base: position 72,016 of record NZ_ALBR01000060.1, read on the forward strand.
CACGTCCATTTCCTAATCGATTTAAAAACTGATCAATACGTAATGACATTCTTTCAAGCAACTCTTCTCGTTTACTTTGTTGAATATTCGCTATGGCAATATCTTCTAACGGCTTACCAACTGCATGTGTAGGACCGTGCTCACGCATTTCATAAGAAGGAGTGACTTTCATTTCTTTACGCATCATCCCAAATTACCTATGTATACGTACGCTTTCCAACACACCCTCTAATTCTTCTTGCGTTGCTGTTCTATCGATTTTTGGTAAGAAAGATAATTGTTTAGTCATGTAAGACCACCCCTTTTTATTTTTTAATTACTTTTGTCTTAAATCTCCACGTCTACGTTCATAACGTGGTCCACGAATCCCCATTAAATCTTCAATGTCACGAGTACTTAATTTTCCTTTTCGTTTTTTCTTGTTTTTCTTATTTTTCTTCTTTGCTTGTTTCGATTGCTTTTTCCACTCACGTAGCTGATCCTTTAATGCCTTCATTTCCCCATCTCCCTTTTCAAAATAAAAAGGACACCTATTCCTAAAACAGTTTAAATTGCTGCTTTAGTGAATTGGTGTCCTCTAGTTTTCTAGCCGGACTATATTCTGTTCACTTATATTTCAATTTTGTAATTAAATATGCCTAAAGGAAACATATTAAGAGCACTTCAATTTTTATTGTCTTTCACAAAAAGGTTGCTATAGACCCACTGTATTTCGAACTGATAACATAAAATGGTAAATCATAAGAGTTTAGGGGGAATAAATAACAATGGATTCATCAAAAGTAGCTTTTTTATCAGTATTAAGTAACTCTTTTGTTGTTGTTTTAAAAGTTGTTATTGGTATATTTACTGGTTCAGTCGCTATTCTTTCCGAGGCTATTCATTCATCATTAGATTTATTAGCTTCAATCATCGCTTTCTTTTCTGTCCGAATTTCAAATAAACCAGCGGATAAAATCCATCCCTATGGACACGGAAAGGTGGAAAACATATCCGGAACAATTGAAACATTACTAATTTTCATAGCTGGTTTTTGGATTATTTATGAATGTGTTCTTAAATTGATAAACCCTGAACCAATTCAACTCCCATTTTTAGGAATAGTCGTTATGTTGATAGGAGCACTCATCAATTCTGTAGTATCACGAATTGTTAACAAAACTGCTGAAAAACAAATTCAATTGCAATGAAATCTAATGCACTACATTTACTCACTGATGTTTACACTTCCTTAGGTGTTGCAATTAGCTTATTTTTAGTTAGTTTAACTAAATGGTATTTCCTAGACCCAATCATTGGAATTATTTTAGCTGTTTATATTATGACTGAAGCCTTCAAATTAATGAAAGAGTCCTTCCCTCCATTAATTGATGCGTGTCTATTACCAGCAGAAGAACAAAAAATCATAAATATCATTGAAACTTATAAAGATGAATATATTGAGTTTCATGATTTTCGCACAAGACGCTCAGGTTCAATGGAATACATAGATTTTCACCTTGTTGTTTTATCTCACTATGACATCAAAACAGCGCATGAGTTATGTGATCGAATAGAACAAAGTATCAAGAAAAAATTTAATCGTGCTCACATACTAATCCATTTAGAGCCAGAACATGAAATTTATATTAAATTAACCTGAAAAACCATTAAATTTATTAAAGTAATTAGGAAAAAGAACACTTACTACTAAAATGAAGCTTTTCTCCATTCACTTCCGCATAACATTTCTAATCCGGTTTATACTAAAACTGTAACTTTAAAGCTACACATCCCAACTTGTAGGGCCTATTTTTCTTTTGTACAACAAGTGGCTAGCTAATTAAGCTAGCTGCTCTTATTTTGTAAATACATCCTTTGCAATTAGTTCTTCATCCTCTACAAGACCATTACGAACTTTATCAATTGCTTTATCTAGATCAGGTGCTTCCACAAATGCTTCATAAGATTTAGTTTCAGTAAATTCAACGCGATATCTTTTCAAATCCATTCCTCCTGAATAAAATTTAATAATTCGCAAATGCTATACACAGGCGATAAGCCAGAACTCATTTAACTGTCCCTGTAATTCTTCTCTCCTCTGTATTAAGCAGTTAGCTTTTGCTAGCTGCTCTTTTTCTGCGATTGGTTACATTCACCTGATGTTTTCAACGTAATATTACGTTACAATATAAAAGATTAAAATATATTGAGCTGTTATACCATTACCCTAGGAAACTAGGGTTTTTATTTCGACAAAATGAAATTTTTATATTAATCTTCCTCAAGAATTGAAACAGTTAAGTAATTTCTAACTCTCTTCCGCTTTGCTAACTTCCTTTGATAGGCTGGTGTTGTATAGTAATGAACCGTTTCAGGAAGTACGCCCATATGTTGAGCGCATTCCTTTATGGTCCCGAGACACACGAATGATTCACCTTTATAAACGACGTACTCCTTTAAGTTCACTTTTCATTCTCCTTTTCTAATAAAATAGCGTTTTTGTTAAAATTTCACTTCAACCTTATTCATTTATGGTATAATCTGTATCATTTATTTTTTTCAAGAAAGGCTAAAGTAATGAGAAAATACTTCGGTTTCATTTCAATTTTGTTAACTATTATCGTATTTTTCAATTTTTATAGTGATAGTAATTTAATTTATTTAATATTTGTATCACTGGTTTTAATTATTTTTGCTCCAAAAGGTATAGGAAGGAATTTTGCTATTATAGTTTTTATACTTGTAAGTATTTTCTACCCCTTCTTTTCCATTATTATTGCTACTATCATCGGGGCTATGTTCGGGGCTAGCTGAAACTCTTCTCCAATAACCCCTTTCTCTAAAATAACGATTTTATTAAATTTCACATATTCAACGCTTGTCCATTTCCTTTGGCTCTACTCCCACATTTACTATTAGTAATACGAATTTTTCAGAGGTGAATTATATTGGACGAATTTTTATCTTCTGCTGCATTAAACCCTGGTTCGATTGGACCTACATTCCCGCCTATGCAACCTTTTCAAGTTCCTACAGGGCCGACTGGAACAACCGGATCTACCGGAGACACTGGACCAACTGGATCGTTCCTCTGTTTCACTAAAATAATTTCCGTTATGTTTTTATTTTCTGTCTCGCGGTCATAGTAATCTTCACGGTATAAGAATGCTATTAAATCCGCATCTTGCTAAATTTGACCATTCTCACGTAAATCTGATAGCAATGGTATAAATATAGCCATATCACACAATACATGCAGCAACAGGCCGCAGAAAATTTTGAGAATGTAATAAAACCTTATGAAAACATTAAATAAAAACCGAAAAATTCTAATGTGAGCAAAATGTGAGAATTAATAAATAACAGAGTCTATAAATCTTGATATGACAAGGTTTATAAGTCTATATCGTAGGATCTTGAGAGAAGAATGAGCAGTTTTAGTATTTATTTTAAATACATAAAAACTTCAAAAATGCCAAATCCCTTATGTCACAAAGGATTTGGCATTTTTAAGTTTCTAGAAAAATCCGATAAATATAAGTGGAAATTAAAAGTCATGAATTCGGTACAATACTGTATCCAAGCCCAAGGGACTGTCAAATGAAATAACGTGTCTAACTTTTTGGAGTCTATTGATCTTTTCAAATCCCCTTATATTAGTGCTCGCTATTAAGACCTTTTTCTTCTAGGACCTACAATTAATTTGATTGCTGTTCTTTCTTGATTATCGATAGTAACCTCTTGAAACGCTGGAACAAGAACCAAGTCAATTCCACTTGGAGCGACAAAACCTCTTGCAATCGCAATCGCTTTAATCGCTTGGTTTAAAGAACCAGCTCCAATTACTTGGATTTCTACATTGCCACTTGCTCTTAGTACACCCGCTATTGCACCTGCCACTGAATTCGGACTTGATTTTGAGGATACCTTTAATATATTTTCCATGTAAGTTGCTCCCTCTATTATTTAATCTCTCTTTTCTTACTGTTTGAAATATAACTAACGTATCTTTAACTACTATTCATACTAAATACAAACAATTCTGTATAATTACATTCATTCGATATTTTTTGCCTTCTTCCTGCACAACTACATAAATAAAAAGCGACGACTAAGTTGGAAACTTAATCATCGCTTTATCCATTTCTCTGTTTCACTAAAATGCTGTCCTTTAAATACTTCTCTTCTTTACTTTGGCGATATACTATCTTAAAGTTTAAATACTTCAACATTTTAAAACCTTGGATAGAGTTATCTGCTAAATTTTCATCCTTTTTCTTCTCCGAAATTCATTACATAGAATATTCTAACTCCACTTTTTTGAAAACTATATCTCCTCATTAGAGCACTTTATATTATGCCAGCCTTTTATCCCAAATCTATTACCTTATATATGGACAAGTATACACGCCAATTGCTTTTCGATTGCATAAACTACTATGTGTTATACATTTATTAATAATAGGAGGTAATATATTGGGTTCATACTATCATTCTTCAAGTTCATATAAAAGATGTTCATGCCACTCTTCTTCTAGTTCATATAAAAAATGTTCATGCGACCATTCACATAAATCATCTAAGCCTGCTTACGGCACTTTTTGGCAAACTGAATTTATAACTGTCCCTTTTGGCGATCCTTTTCCATTTAATCACATTGGCCCTTTGGCAGGAGGAGTTTCCTTACTAAATCCGACTACTATACAATTTAGTAAAGCTGGTGATTATAGAATTTCTTTCATTTCAAGTATTAACACTACGTTAAATCCTGTATTTCCCCATATTCCAGTCATAACTATATTTTTAAATAACAATCCACTTGCTAATAGTCAAGGTGATTTCGCTTTTCAAATGAATACTTCATCAAATAACGAATGCCTTCAACTAGTTGGAGAAACTATTGTTACGGTACCCGCTAATTCAACTCTTCAACTTAGAAATAATAGTGGTTTCAATCATCAAAGTATTGTAACTTGTGATAATGGTATAAATTCAGTTGAATTAACAGTTACAAAACTAAGTTAATACTATTCCCTCACATTCAGATGCTATTTCAGCATCTTTTTTATTGAATAACAGTATTCTTCGATTCCTATCATCTCTCTTATAGTACATAAACTCCCATTTCACTTTTCTATTAATCTATTAAATTAAAAAAAGTGCCAAAATCTTTCTAACACAAGATTCCGGCACTTTTCATATTAAGTCCTATTCATTCTTACTTTTCCACATAAACCGACTTAACTATCGTACGATTATAAGGTTGTCCTTCCTTATTCATCCCTTTTATATCAATTGTAACGTTATATACACCCGGCTGTTCTATATTTTTCAAAGCACCTGTAAATGTATTTGTATTAATATTTTGTGATTCATTTGATTCAGAAACTAACTTTCCATCTTTATTAATTACTCTTACTGTTACTGAAAGATCGCCTTTCATTTCTGGAGCTACAGGTGATTTTTTGAGTTTATACTCTGCTTTATTTACTTTAACTTTTGCCGGCATTTGAAGGACGAACGGAGCATCTTTTTTGTAATCGGTTACGATTAAATATGCATCTTTCGGCTGCTTCGCCATCATTTTAACTTGCCATTCTCCTGCTTCCATTTTATCAAATTTAAATGTTCTTATAGTCGCTCCTGTATAGAAAGATTCACCTTCACCAGTAGATACAGCACTATCTTTATTTGTATAAACTTTTCCTTTTGGAGATATTAGTTGTATTTCTACATCCGAAGAAGCTGTTAAAACAGAAACTACCCCTTCTGCCTTTTTATCAAACGTTATTCTCTCAACATTCCTTCATTCCTTTTTGCAAGAAGCGTTTTAAATATTTCTCAATAAAGCTTTCTCTTTACAAAAAAGCTGCGTATAAAAGGTCTCTTTAATAACCTTTTATACGCAGCTTCTTTATTTAAAACTCGATGATGTACTCATCATCATATTTATCGTATTGCAAACCAGCTCCTATTTTCAATTCTGTAACTTGATCTCTTAGAAATGGTGCATCTTCTATTTTACCATTTGCAATTTCAATTCCGTATTTCTTTGTTAAATGCGCTAACTCTATTAAAAACCATTCTCTTCGCAACGCGACTGGAATATCATACGTCCGTCTTTTCATATATACTAGCACCTCATATTTTTTCATTATTAAAAAAAGTATCACTTCTACTTTCGATACACTTTTTAAAACTATCGTTTCTCATCAAAGGCCAATGAAACATTATAGTATATGCATGTCTGTTTTAAACGTGCTATGGCAAAAATAATATTAAAAAACTCATTTAGTTTACATAAAAAAATTATGTAATAGTAAAAGGGTAAGGCTTGTCCCTCATCCTTTTACTATCAAAAGCTAGATTAAGAACATCTTGGTACACCTAAAGCTAAAAATAAACCTGCTACTCCTGCTGTAATTGGCACTTTCAACGTAATAACATCATCTACTTTTGTTACTAAAAAGTAAGCATTCCCTTCTTGTAACACGCAATTCACTAATAATTGAAATTCCATTCAAATCTCCTCCTTTCAATCGATATACTATAATTTATGAAATCTCTTTCAAAAAGTAATAGTAAATATATCTATTTTTCCTCATATATAAAATAAATGTTTATACGTCCATTAAAAATATTAATTTTCTAAATTAATATAAAACGTGTAATATCCAATAAATCCCTATATAATCAATAGAGAAAATCTTACAAATGGAGGTATGAAAATGGTAGTTTTGAGTAATATTGGTGCGGCTTTATTTTTTATTGCTTTTATCCTTTTAATTCTTTGCATCATCTCGTTCTTTAAGAAAAATGGTAAAGTAAAACAATATGGTCGTTCTACCGTTATTCTTTTTATGATTTCAATCGTCTTAATAATAACTGGCGCAGAGACTTCTAATCACCCAATTGTTGAATTCTTTTCTATTTTAAGCTTTGTTTTATTTATTTTCTTCCTTGTTCTAGCAATCTTATCTGTAATTAAGAAAACCGGTGTAGCAAAAAAACAATTTATTATTACAGCTATTTTATTTGTCATTTTTGTTGCGCTATTAGGTATTTCAGGTCCTTCTTCTGAAAAAACGCAGCAACGAATAAACAAGTCGCTTCTAATAGTGAAGAGAAAAAAGATGACGAAAAGAAAAAGGAATTAGAAAAGAAAGAAGCGGACGAAAAATCTCGTAAGCAAGAAGAGGAGAAACGTCAAGCTGAGGAACTAGCTCGTAAGCAAGAGGATGAGAAACGCCAAGCTGAAGAACTAGCTCGTAAACAACAAGAAGAGCAACGGCGTCAAGTTGAAGAACAGGCCCGTAAACAACAAGAAGAACAACAACGCCAAGCCGAAGAACTGGCCCGTAAACAACAAGAAGAGCAACAACGCCAAGCTGCTGAGCAGGCTCGTAAACAACAAGATGAACAACAACGCCAAGCCGCTGAACAAGCTCGCAAACAACAAGAAGAGCAGCAAAAAGCACAGCAAGCTCAAACACAACCGGCTGCAAGTAACAATAGTAATATAACTTATAAAAATTGTACTGAAGTTAAAAAAGCTGGAAAAGCTCCTATTTATAAAGGACAACCTGGTTATAGCTCTCATCTTGATCGTGATGGCGATGGAATCGCGTGTGAAAAATAGTAATAAAAAGAAGCTTCTACTAAGCTTCTTTTTTTATTATCGTAAAGTATTGAGACTAATTACTCTCCCCTTTATAAAACTCATTTTATTATTCTCAAAAATGACACATAATAAGTGATTTCAATCACCACATTGATTTTAAATTATCGCTATTCTTGATTTAGATATTACATTTAAACTTTATGGAGGCATTCATATGGAACATACATTTACTGAAACTTCTATTGTTGGTGAGATTGTTACACAATTTCCGAAAGCTAGTGACCTTTTTAAATCATATAGAATAGACTTTTGTTGTGGTGGTAATAGACCACTTATTGATGCAATTAATGAAAGAAATTTATCAGCTTCTGAGGTAATCACAGAGTTAAATACGCTTTATCCTAAAACGAAACTATTAAATGAATCTAAAATTGATTGGAAAACTGCTTCTTATCGCGAATTGATTGATTATATTATAAATAAGCATCATCGCTATTTAAATGAAGAGTTGCCACAGTTAAGTCCATATGTGACTAAGGTATTACGTGTTCATGGGGCAAATCAGCCTCATTTAGCTCAAATTCATAAACTATTTCATGAACTTAAGATTGAATTAGAACAGCATTTAATTAAAGAAGAAACGGAAGATTTCCCATTAATTTTAGACTTCGAACAAAATCCAACTGATGAAAACTATACAAAGTTACGTAAAGTAGTAGATGAGTTGGAGAATGAACATAACCACGCTGGCAATATTATTAAAGAACTTCGTAAGGTGACAGATGACTTTACTCCACCAGAAGGAGCTTGCGGCACTTATCGCCTTGTTTACCAGCGCCTTGAAGCCATTGAATCTGATTTATTTGAGCATATTCATTTAGAAAATAATATTTTATTTCCGCGTGCCATTACAAAAGCATAAATAAAAGCAGGACATGAGCATTTCTACTCATGTCCTGCTTTTTCATTACGTGAAAAACATCCACACTGCCCCACCTCGCCTCTCCACTTATATTAATAAATTATCCTCTCACTTCTCGCTTCACATAAACTCGAATTTTAACAATTTGTGAATCATTATAAAAATGTGATAAACATCACATCTTCCCCTTTTTTGATTTTCTATAATGAGAATATAATACTTTGTTCAGCATTTCACATAGAAGGGGAAATAAATATGAAAAAACGTTTAGTTATGATCGGAAATGGTATGGCTGGCATACGCTGTATGGAAGAAATATTAAAACATGATAGTGATTCATATGAGATTACTATTTTTGGAGATGAACCGCATCCAAACTACAACCGCATTATGCTCTCTCATGTTTTACAAGGCAAAACAAATATGCAAGATATCATTATGAATGAATATAGTTGGTACGAAGAAAACGAAATAACTTTGTATACAAATGAAAGAGTTCAAAGTATTAACCGCGAAGATAAAATCATTATCACAGAAAAGAGTCGTACTCTTACATATGACAAACTCATTATCGCAACAGGTTCTAGTGCTTTTATTTTACCAGTCGAAGGTTCCACTCTTCCTGGTGTAACAGGATTTCGAACTATTGAAGATACACAATTTATGATTGATACCGCTAAAGAAAAGAAAAAGGCCGTTGTCATTGGTGGTGGATTACTTGGTTTAGAAGCTGCAAGAGGTCTTATTGATTTAGGAATGGACGTACATGTTGTTCATTTAATGCCAAGCTTAATGGAGCAACAACTAGATGCCAAAGCAGCTTCTCTATTACGTGAAGATTTAGAAGCGCAAGGCATGAAGTTTCTAATGGAAAAGAAAACGGTAAAGATTCTTGGTACAGACCATGTTGAGGGCATTCTATTTGAAGATGGTGAAGTTGTAGATTGTGAGTTAATCGTAATGGCTGTCGGAATACGTCCGAATACTCAAATAGCAAAAGATGCTGGTTTACTTGTAAATCGCGGTATTGTAGTCAGCGACTATATGCAAACAAATGATGAATCCATTTATGCAGTTGGCGAATGTGCGGAACATGATGGTATCGCATATGGACTTGTTGCACCTCTTTATGAACAAGGTTCAACATTAGCTAAGCATATAACAAATTTACAAACTGATGGATATGTGGGCAGTATCGTCGGTACGCAATTAAAAGTTGCAGGTTGTGATTTATTCTCTGCTGGCCAAATATATGAAGATGATCAAACGAAAGCAATATCAATCTTTGATGAATGTAAAAGTTCCTATAAAAAGGTATTAATTCGTGACAATAAAGTCGTTGGTATTGTTTTATACGGGGATACTGCTGATGGTACACGCCTCTTTAGCATGTTAAAGAAAGAAGAAGATATACAAGAATATACACCAGCTTCCCTTCTTCACAAAGCTGGTGAAGAAAGTGAACTTAACGTTGCTACTATGAGTGCTGATGACACGATTTGCGGATGTAATGGTGTTACGAAAGGTACAATCGTTCACGCCATTTTAGAACAAGAGTTAACGACTTTTGAAGAAGTTAAAGGCTGTACGAAAGCCGCAGGGTCTTGTGGTAAATGTCGTCCGCTTGTGGAACAAGTTTTATCTCATACACTTGGAGATGCTTTTGATGCCTCAGCGCAATCTGCCGGTATGTGTGGATGTACACCTTTATCCCGTGATGAAGTCGTAGCGGCCATTCACAAGAAAGGCTTAAAATCTCCAAAAGAAGTACGAAATGTTCTTGGTTTTGCACATGAAGACGGCTGTTCAAAATGTCGTCCTGCTTTAAACTACTATTTACGTATGGCGATTCCAGAAGAATATGAAGATGATAAATCGTCCCGTTTCGTTAATGAAAGAATGAATGGTAACATCCAGCACGATGGTACATTCTCTGTTATTCCACGTATGTACGGAGGCGTTACAACAGCTGATGATTTAATGAAAATTGCTGAAGTTGCGAAAAAGTATGATGTTCCTCTTGTGAAAATTACTGGTGCTAGCCGAATCGGCTTATATGGTGTTAAAAAACAAGATTTACCTAACGTATGGGCTGATTTACATATGACTTCGGGATATGCGTATTCAAAATCTCTACGTAATGTAAAATCATGTGTTGGTTCTCGCTTCTGCCGATTCGGTACGAAAGATTCATTAGGACTTGGTATGTTACTTGAACAATCATTAGAAATGGTAGATACACCTCATAAAATGAAGATGGGTGTAACAGGTTGTCCACGTAACTGTGCGGAAGTACTGACGAAAGATTTTGGCGTTGTTTGTGTCGAAAATGGATTCCAACTTTATATTGGCGGAAATGGTGGTACTGAAGTACGCGAGGCTGATTTTGTAATGATTGTCCCTACTGAAGATGATGTCCTTCGCATCGCTACAGCTTACATGCAATATTATCGTGAAACTGGTATTTACGGAGAGCGTACTGCCTACTGGACAGAGAGATTAGGCTTCGATCATATAAAAGAAATACTACAAAATACAAGTATGGTCACGATGTTAAATGCGCGTTTCCAAACAGCTCGTGGCACATATAAAGAAGCTTGGGGACAAGCACTAGAAACGAAATCATTAAAAGCGATGTATGAAGTAGAAACTGTGAAATAAGGAGCTGTGATCCATATGTTACAAACGAAAGAAAAAATAAAAGTTATGCGAGCAGAAGATCTTCCTATTCAAATCGGTAAAGAGGTACAAATGCAAGGTATGTCTATCGCCTTATTCCGCCTTTCAAATGGCGATATTCGAGCAGTAGAAAATCGTTGTCCTCATAAAAACGGACCGTTAGCAGAAGGCATTGTATCTGGAGAATTCGTCTTTTGTCCACTACATGATTGGAAAATTTCATTACTAACAGGTGAAGTTCAAAAACCTGATGACGGTTGTATTCAAACGTACGAAGTAGAAGTCATTGATGGTGACATTTATATAAAGTGAAACTTTAATCAGCGGGGATTGGTTCATCCCCCGCTGATTATTAGCCCTCACCAATCGGGCTTTTACGGGCAGTTGATCCCCACCTAACTACTTTGCTTTCGCTGAATTTTGAGGTGGGGGTCTTACTGCCCGGCAAATAGCGGGATAAACATGTAATTTACAAAAGGAAGCCTCCCCCTGGCTTCCTTTTAAATAAAAATAAACGAGGTGCGAATATGAATGGATATGTATATTTAGTTGGTGCAGGACCAGGTGATGAAGGGCTTATTACAAAAAAAGCGATAGATTGTTTAAAGCGTGCAGATATTGTTTTATATGACCGCTTATTGAATCCTAGCTTCCTTAGCTATACTAAGCCAACTTGTGAACTTATTTATTGTGGAAAAATGCCAAACAATCATACTATGCGACAAGAAATGATTAACGCCCACCTCCTTCAATTTACGAAAGAAGGAAAAACCGTTGTCCGCTTAAAGGGCGGAGATCCATCTATTTTTGGCCGTGTTGGTGAAGAAGCAGAAACTTTAGCAGAAGCAAACATTCCATATGAAATTGTACCAGGTATTACATCTAGCATCGCCGCTAGTATCTATGCAGGTATCCCCCTCACCCACCGTAACTACAGTAATAGCGTCACTTTACTAACTGGACATGCAAAAGGTCCTTTAACCGATCATGGAAAATATAATTCATCTCACAATAGCGACACGATTGCCTACTACATGGGTATAAAAAACTTACCTACAATTTGTGAAAACTTACTACAAGCAGGAAAAAAAGACGATACGCCAGTAGCAGTCATTGAGTGGGGTACAACTGGAAAGCAACGCGTTGTAACAGGCACACTTTCAACCATTGTTCATGTCGTCAAAAACGAAAATATTTCTAACCCTTCTATGACAATTGTTGGTGATGTCGTTTCCTTACGTAATCGAATCACATGGAAAGAACGGAAACCGTTGCACGGCAAGAAAATTTTATTTGCATCCGCAACAAATAAAACAAGTTTAATGAAGCAAAAGTTACAAGAATCCGGTGCAGAAATTTATCAAATCCCAACTTTCCAAAAGGAAGAATACACATTAACCTCTGAACAAATCAATGAAGTTTTTAACGTTGATCGCCTTGTATTTTGTTCAGCTGAAAGTGTAGAAATTTTGATGCAATCATGCAGTAAAAACCATAAAGACATTCGATCCTTACAAGCGGAACTTCAATATATGAGCCTTTCTGTTCAAGAAAAGCTTATGCAATATGGATTGTTAAGTAAACAAGCAACGTTCTCTTCCGATACAACTATTTATTTAGGCAGAAACATTAATCGAATTGGTTTTATTCAAGAAAAAATTGGTGCTGGTTCTTATATGATGACTCATGAGTATACAATTGATCATCGCTTCGATGAAATTCATTCTCGTATGCTTTCTGAATTCTCATGGGATAGCATTGTATTTGAAGGACGCGCTTCTATTGATACGTTTCTAGCAGAAATAAAACGCCTTAACTTTATCGATATTCTTACTCTCCCATTCTCGTATACTGATATTCCAACTTTACACTATGCAAATAAAGTCGGGTTTCATAACGTAGATCATCAATTACAAGATATTATTATGAAGAAAGACATGGTGGTACGATGAAAGGAATTGTATATGTTGGACACGGTAGCCGACTACAAGAAGGTAACGAACAATTCATTCACTTTATTCAATCTGTTATGAAAGAACGTAACGAAAGAATTCAAAAAATAGCTTTTCTTGAACTAACAACTCCTACCATTTCAGATGTAGTTACAGAAGCAATAATTGAGGGAGCAACTGAAATAATGATTGTACCTGTTTTATTATTTGCGGCAGCTCATTATAAAAGTGATATTCCTTTTGAAATAGAGCAACTACAAAAGAAATATCCACATATAACATTTTCAGTTGTACCACCTTTTAGTACGCATCCACATATGGTTGAACTTGTAGTAAAAAGAATACGTGAAACTATGCCGCTGCAAGGTAGTAGTATTTTACTCGTAGGGAGAGGTAGCAGTGATCCTCAACCCATTTATGAATTACAACAAATCGGAGCAGCTGTCGAACGAAAACTCGGTATGCCAGTATGTTGTTCCTTTTTAACGAAAGGAACTCCCTCTTTTACTGCTGAGCTCAAGACTATAACATCGATTGCGTCCCATGTATATGTCATGCCGTATCTTCTCTTTACCGGTTTATTACTTCAAAAAATCAAATTGCATACAAAAAAATATGATCACGTTACAACTTGTAACTGCCTTCAGTTTGATACATATATGAAATTAACATTATTAGAACGAATGGAGGAATGTGTGTATGTATAACATGTACCCTCTTATGCTTAATCTAAATAAAAAAGTGGTCGTTATCATTGGTGGAGGTAAAATTGCATATCGAAAAGCGTCTGGATTAAAAGATACAGGCGCTTTTGTCACCGTTGTCAGCCCAGAAATTTGCGAGGAAATGAAGGAACTTCCTTATATTACTTGGAAGCAAAAAACTTTTAGTAATGATGATATTAAAGATGCTCACCTTATTTATGCAGCTACAAATCAACACGCTGTAAATATGATGGTCAAACAAGCCGCCCATGATTTCCAATGGGTTAACGTTGTAAGTGATGGTACAGAATCATCATTTCACACACCTGGTATCATCCGAAATGATGAATATGTTGTAACGATTTCAACTTCAGGTAAGGATCCATCGTTTACGAAGCGTATGAAGCAAGAATTAACATCTATATTTCCTAAACTTATAAAAAAGCTTTCTCGTACTAACAAATCGTAATTTATCTCTTAGATGAAATATTAATTAATTTCGGACAAACGTTTTTTATAGACGTTTGTTCTTTTTATTATTAGACAGACAATTGACACTCCTACCTCTAAAAGGGCCAGCTGACTAACGTCAGTGGGATTCTTACCACCAAAGGCTGGTATCCTAGACGTGTAAGAGGCGGAGTACCTTTATCTACTTGTTCCTTTAAAGTTCCCGTTTGTTGAATTATATTTGAGTTCATACATTTATCCCTTTATTTCTTTATCTGTAGGTAAAACAATTGCAGCTATTATATAAATTAACACTGTAAATCCACTAGTAAAGAATGCTGATAATGCAGTTACTATGCGAAGGATACTTACATCAATTCCATACTTGTCGCTTAAGCCACCCAATACACCTGATACTTGTTTATCTTTAGTGGACTTATATAGTTTTTTCATCTAAACACCCCGATCCAATTAAATATTTGCATTCTAAAAATTAGTTCGATCTTTGAAAGAATTTTAAGATTCCTTTAACTAACCAGCCCTTTAATTGAATAACTTCTGACATCTATATTTTAACATAAAATTCCATAACCCTTCTGTTTTTAAACCACATTCTTTTAGAAAACAAGCGTTTGTTGAGATAGCAATAAAAACACGTTGAAGCCTATTACTAAAAAAACCATCCCAATATACTTTGGGACGGTTCTTTTTCCTTATTAATGATTCTTTAACATCACTAACAGCTTCTCTTGGCTATACATCCACACGGTGATGATTAAACAAGCAAGCGCTACTTCTGATAACGCCATAAATCCAATTGCATAATGACCTGTCAGTTGGAATAGTAATGTTAAAATTAATGGCGGGAAGAACCCTCCTAGTCCACCTAAAGCTGACACAACCCCATTTACAATCCCTGCTTGCTCAGAGAAGTACATTGGAACAAGCTTAAAGATTGTTCCATTTCCAATACCTGCACAGAATGCAACTAGTAAGCAACCAAACGTATACACGTTCATGCTAGGCATGAATGATAAAATAATACCAGACAGTGTTAAACCGATAAATACGAAGATTAATATTTTAAATGGATTAAATTTATCACCGAGCCAGCCACCAATCGGGCGCATCATTGTTGCTAATACGATGAATCCAGCTGTCCGCATGCCTGCATCTACTTTCTCTAATCCGAAGTGAGACACTAAAAAGTTTGGTAAATATACTGTAAATGCGACGAATGATCCGAATGTTAAAAAGTAAAAGATACATAAAAACCAAAGTTTTTCATTTTTATATACACCTTTTATTTGTTCCATTAATGGTGTATTCACCTTTTTTTCTTTACGATCGCCTAATAAAAAGTTCATAAGTGCAAATGCTGCAAGTAAAACTAAATAACACTGTACTGTCGTTCTCCAGCCAACTGAAGTTGCAATGACAGGTGCTAAGAAAGAAGTAATTGCTGTTCCGGCATTACCCACACCGTAAATACCATTTACAAAACCGTGACTCTCTTTCGGGAAGTATTTCGGTAGAGAAGTTACTCCTACAGAGAATACAGCACCACCGATCCCTACAAATAATCCACCAATAATTAAATCCATCATAGAATTGGCAATACTAATGTAAAAGACAGGGAATAATAAAAGTATAAAACTAATAAAGAACAATTTTCTTGCTCCGTAACGATTCGTCCAATAACCAATTGGAATGCGAAGAATAGAACCTAAAATAACCGGTACTGCTGTTACCATAGAGATTTGTCCCGCAGTTAATGGAATATCCGCTTTAATATATGGCATTAATGATGATAAGATAACCCATACCATAAAACCGATAACTAGATTAGAAGTTTGTAAACTTAATTGAAAATTAGGACTTTTCATCCTGTTCCCTCCTATGTATTCATCGTTATATTCATTCTCTCCAGCCTAATCACGTCCTAACATGATTAGGCTGAAAAGAATCAACCACCACTTACTGGCGGAATCATCGCTACAATATCGCCAGTTTGAATGATGTCATCCTCATTTGCATACTCTTCATTTATGGCGACCGTAATCTCGTTTGAAATTGCTACGTTATATTCCTTAACCAGAACTTCCTTTAGTTCAGCAACCGTAATATTTTCACAATCTATGTGCAAGGCCGGTTTGCTTACTTCTTCTTGCAAATGTGCAAATAATAATACTTCAATCATATTCTCATCTCCTTTCCAGGCTCGCCATTTACATATGCTATTTTCTCTAACTGATCACCTATCCATGACTCACCATCTTCCCAAAACTCTTTCTTCCAAATCGGAACAATTTGTTTTATACGCTCCATAATATATTCATTCGCCTCATAGGCCGCTTTCCGATGTGGTGTAGAAACAGCGACGACAACAGCAAGGTCAGAAATTTGCAATGTACCAATGCGATGTGTAATTGCCACATATGTCCCAGGCCATTTCTCTCCTACTTCAGTACCAATTTTCTCAAGCTGTTTTTCCGCCATTGTTTTATAAGCTACATACTCTAAATAAAGCGTACGACGTCCTTTCGTAAATTCCCTAACAGTACCAATAAAAGTAGTAACCGCACCACATTCACGCCGAATTACTTTATTTGTAACACTTTCAATGGTTCTGGTGCAAAAACTCTAAAGCTTGTGCAATGAATTTGTAAATCTTGGATAGACTGATAGTACTATTCTATAAAAGGTGCGTGATCAGTATGGAAACAGAGAATGTATTTAAGTGGAAACATTATCAACCAGATATTATTTTGCTAACTGTACGTTGGTACCTGCGGTACAACCTAAGTTTTCGCGATTTGGTGGAAATGATGGAGGAACGAGGATTATCCTTAGCCCATACAACCATTATGCGTTGGGTTCATCAATATGGACCAGTTTTAAATGAGCGTATGCGAAAATATTTGAAACCAACGAATGATTCTTGGAGAGTTGATGAAACCTATCTGAAAATAAAAGGAGAAAAAATGTACTTATATCGTGCGATTGATTCTGAAGGAAACACGATTGATTTTTACTTGAGTCAGAAAAGAGATACGAAGGCAGCCAAGCGCTTTCTAAAGAAAGCTTTGGCTTCTTGTCATGCGGCAAAACCTCGTACGATTACTGCAGATGGTGACAAAGCTTATCCGGTTGCGATACGAGAATTAAAAGAGGAAAAGTACATATCACACTGTACGCCACTTCGTGTGAAAAAATATTTAAATAATATTATTGAACAAGACCATCGGTTTATCAAAAAACGGATCCGAAATATGCTTGGATTGAAATCATTGCAAACAGCTAGAAAAATGATTGCTGGAATAGAAGCCATGCATATGATCAAAAAAAGGCAACTTAAATTAAGGGATCAGTCTGTTCAAAATCAGAATATATGTATCCATCAGGTGTTTGACGTAACTGCCTAAGAGCTGATTCCGATAGGAATCTATGTCTTGTTTGGTCTTTGTTCATTATTTGCACCAGAACCCAAATGATAAAGACAACCGGTATGATAAAGTATTAGCTATTGAAAAGTACTTCACAGACAACTCTTTTGTATACGAAACAACGAATGTCTTATTTCCTGCCAAAAACCAAGATTATGTAGATCAATTCCTTTTCGATACGAAAAGCGGCTACTGTAATAATTTTTCAACGTCTATGATTGTACTACTTCGTTCTGCCGGAATTCCCGCCCGCTGGGTAAAAGGATTTACAGAAGGAACTCCCCAGAATACAAGTGCTAGTGCTGAAGGTGAGAATGTTTATAAAATCGCGAACGATAACGCACACTCTTGGGTCGAAGTATATTTTCCAGGATACGGGTGGATTCCATTCGAACCAACAAAAGGATTTACAAATCCCTATAATTTCACAAATAATACTCCTGCTCCTGCTTCACAAAATAGCGAAGAAACTAATTCTCAAAACGCGCAAATGCAAGAGCGGAACAATGAAGCAAAACTCAAAAATTTAATAGAAACTACAGAGGAAGCCTCTACTAAAAAGATTACAAATTCTAAAACTAGTTTTTCTTGGTGGTACGTATTCCTCTCTATGATACCGGTTAGTATCATGGTATACATTCTCTTCATTACTAGAATGAAATGGATTACTTTTTTTATTATTCATTTCTATAAATACCGAAAAGATGATGCTGTTTATCCAAAAGCTTACGGTGCACTTTTAAAACAATTTGCGAGAATTGGCATACCACGGGGTGAAAGTCAAACATTCCGAGAATACGCTCTTCGCATCGATACACTTTACAACTCGGCCGATATGCAACAACTTACTTTCAGTTATGAGAACGCTATGTATCAAAAGGGCCCGGTCGCAGCCGAATGGAAGAAATCCGTACACTTATGGGAAGTGCTTATGAAAAAAGCAGCTTCTCCACCTAAATCAAATGACTTCAATACAGTGATTTAATCTTGATAATGTGAGTTTAAAGAAAACGCCTCAAAGAACAAAGTAGTTCTTTGAGGCGTTTTTTAATAAAGTGAAACTCCTAGTTATTCCCCAAGTACCTTTTCAATCTCAACCTCTAAATCCACCGGCTTCGTCTGCGGCGCAAAACGCCCTACTACTTTCCCATCTTTTCCAATTAGAAACTTAGTAAAGTTCCATTTCACTGCTTTCATACCAAGTAAACCTGGTGCTTGTTCTGTCATGAATGTATACAGAGGATGAGCCTTATCACCTTTCACATCAATCTTTGCAAACATCGGGAAATTCACACCATAGTTTAATTCACAAAAACTAGTAATATCAGCTTCCGTTCCCGGCTCTTGTCCTCCAAATTGATTACAAGGGAAACCTAGTATTTCTAATCCTTGATCTTTATATTTATCATATACTTCTTGTAATCCTTTATATTGCGGTGTAAAACCACATTTGCTAGCTACATTTACAATAAGAAGTGCTTTTCCTTCGTAATCTTTTAACGATTTATCTTCTCCTGTTATTGTTTTAGCTAAAAAATCATAAACTGTCATTGTTCCTACCCCTCTCTTCACTATCATTCTATGTTTTTACTATACTACATTCGTGAATATACAGCTCTTATTACGTACTTACACACTAAAATGATAGCGCTTTATTTTTGTTCAAAAATTCGACACAATATACTAGACTTTTATGATGGAAAGTTTTACAATTGAATTGTGAACAAACTGTGACAGTTTATATTTCCATTATAAAAGAAAAGGATGGTGTTCATTATGAAAACTGCACAACATGAAACAATTTCAAATCGCGAGTTTTATTTCGTACTATATATGATGTTATTGTATGTTACTGGTTGGGTAATCGATGTAAATGGTTTATTCTTAAGCTCCTACTTTAATTTAGCAGGAGAGATTATGCTTCCAATAGTTGGAGGTATTGTTGGACTGTTCGTTATGTCTATCAATAAAGAACAAACGAAATAACAGCGATAGAAAAAGGCAGAAGACGAGCTTTCGTTTTCTGCCTTTTTGCATTTTTAGCGTATAATAAAAAACATAAAAGTATATAAGGAGTGGTAAAGATGAAAAAAGTAGAACAATTATCTTCTCACCTATATCTTATTGATGATTACGATTTACAACATATTGAACGAACAGGTACGTACGTTTTATTAGGTGACGAAATTACTTTAATTGAAACTTGTGCAGCCCCTTCTCTTCCTTACATTTTAGATGGCTTACAACAATTACATATTGATTTAAAAGATGTAAAAAACATCATTGTTACACATGTTCATTTAGATCATGCAGGCGCAGCTGGGCTAATGATGGAAAAATGTCCAAATGCTACTTTATTTGTGCATTCTCGCGGTGCTCGTCATATGATTGATCCAACAAAACTCATTTTAGGTGCAAAAGCTGTGTACAAAGAAGATTTTGATAAACTTTTTGATCCCATTCTTCCAATTGAAGAAGAACGTGTTCGTATTGTACAACATGGTGATACGTTAAAAATTTCAGAAGACCGTACACTTACATTTTACGATACACCGGGACATGCGAAGCACCATATTAGCATTCATGATTCATTAACAAACGGCATTTTTACTGGCGATACAATAGGAATTTATTATAGAGAACTCGCAGATCTTGATGTAGAACTATATCTACCATCAACGTCTCCTTCACAATTCCAGCCAGATGCGATGATTGCTTCTAAAAATCATATTCAAAGTATGAATGTAGCTACTATTTATTTCGGTCATTACGGCGCATCATCCAATGTTACAGAAGTATATAACCAACTTGAACATTGGTTACCTATTTTCGTTGGTACTGGTAAAGAGGTCTTTGAAAAGTATAATGATTTCGATGAAGCGACTAAAGCTTTACAAACTTTATTAATGGATAAAATCTCTTCTCATCTTACAAAGTTAAACGTTCCATCAAATCATTCCGTTTATAACATTTTACATCTAGATATAGAAATTAGTGCAATGGGCATTATTGATTACTTAACGAAACAAACAAAATCCACAACTAACTAATTGAAAACGAAGATATATACAACGCAGTTTTCGTATATATCTTCGTTCCTTGAATATATTTTTAGTAAAGGATGGTGGAATGGAATGCAAAAAGTGATACTTTACCTCTGCTTTACATTATTTATCATCTTATTATTATTTGTAGGAGTGAAAATTCAATTTTATTTAGAAACAGATGCGCAAGTGCACTTTAACTTTTATCCAAGGTTATTCTACTATACACTCTTCCCTCTTTTGGTCGGCATTTTATTACGATTCCTTCAATCCATTAATCACGAAACAAGTAAACACAACTGGGGCTTTCAGCCGGATAAGTTTATCGCTATTACAGTCCCTACAATATTAATTTCCTTTTCTCCAGCTCTACTCTTTTCACCAGTTGGCAAATACCTACCCTATTTAACTAATATTATTCTTGTAAATACAACTTTCGTTACCATTATTAGCTTAATAGCTGGTTACTCACTTTTAGATTGTTTTATCCAAAAGGACAATGCGAATATGAAAAAATATAACTGATGACCAATTTTTAAGTATCGTTAGTTACGGCGGCTTATTTATAATTGCGATATTACTTGTAAAGGTCGCTATATATGCCGTAAGGAAATTTAAATAATAGCAAAACGAGTATGAAATCCCGTAGATTTTATACTCGTTTTTTATTATTCATATAATTAATACACAATAGGAAATTTATGTTAAATTAAAGGAAGTCGTGAACTAAATCAAAATACATTTCAAACAAGGGGGACTTATTATGAAATTAGGGACTTTCTCGTTTCTAACGTTTATTGCAAGTATATGTTCTTTCTTTATTTTAAGAGGCCCTAATGCGAATTTAACGTTAATCATTATGATTCTAAGTATACTTTCATTACTCGGCATTATTTTTGCGATAGCATCAAAAAATTGGTTATTCGGAATAGTTGGTACTGCATTAAATGGTGTAATACTAGCATTTGTATACTTCCTCTTGCTAGCAAGAGGAATAGGTGGTTAATATATTTACATTCCAATAAGGAAAGCTCAAAGCTAAAGCTATGAGTTTTTTACTTATCTCACCTTTTCATCTACATACTCCATAAACTGTTCTGCTTTAATAAATTTTTCTTTGTACGCCTCAGGTACTTTGTCTGCTGTTATTCCGCCACTCGATTTCGTTTTTACTAATATGGTTTGATACGCCATTAATGCTTCCATATATTGTTCATACTCTTCAGGAGTTAATACTTCTTTACTAGATTTATGACCATTTAATTTATCAAAATACGGCTGAAGCTCCATTTCTACCTTTTTCAATTCCTCTTTTTTAGCTGGTGATAATTGATCATAATCAATATTACCGTTCGAATCCCCGTACTCAAGCTTTGCATTTGTTAATTTCTTTAGTTCTTTTGAAAACTCTTCATATTCCTTTGCACCCATTTCGTCTTTCGCTTGTGATAACTTTGCATTAAAACGCATGTATCCTTCTAATGTTATAGCTCCGGCATGCTTCTTTAAATTTTCAAACGACCCGTATATACCATCTGCCATAATAGATTGATAAGCAAAACCAGTTGTCGGGATTAAAAATGCGGCTGCAAGCACTCCTGCGATAAGGCGCTTCTTCCTTTTACTCCCCCCGCTCTTCATTTTTATTTGAACGATTACTTTTCTTTTAACTCCGGCGGAGCAACAATCCCCTTCGCTTCTTCTTGTATAGATTCTCTAACTCTACAATCTAAACTCATTTCACATTCCCTACCTCTCCTAAAAAGATTTCTTCTATTTGTTCTTTTTGGCGTAGTTTCTTTAATGCGGCATGGATTCTAGATTTCACAGTACCGATTGGAATATGTAATATTTGTGCTACTTCCTCTTGTGAGTAATCGTGTAAGTACCTCAAAATAATAACTTGCTTCAATTTATACGGTAATTTATGAATGAGTTCGATTAGTTTTTGATTTGATAGTTTACTTACAACATCGCTAGAAAAATCCATTTGTACTGGTTTTCTTTGCTCTTCTGCTTTTTTTACAATTCGCAGTCGCATCCATCTCTTTCTTCTATAAGAATGAATTTGTTTAATTGCAAGTCCAATTAGCCAAGGACGAAATGGCTTCTCGCTATCATATTTACGAAGCGATTCATATAGCTGTATGTATATTTCCTGAACGATATCATCTACATCCGTTTTATCTTCTATTAAAAAATGTGCTGTCTTATATACTTCTTGAATCGTTTTATCATACAATTCGCTATATGCTTCTTTATTGCCTGATAAAGTTAATTGGATTAAATCTGTATACACCGTTTCATCCTTCATGTACCTTCCCTCCCTTGTCATACACTATATATTGGCAAGTAATTGATATTTCGTTCGATTTTTTCAAATTTTTTTTATATACATTAATATAATGATCCAATGAGTTCATAAGCTTCACTTATAGCCTTTCATAACAATTATATAATTTTCCAATTCCTAATGAATATTTAAAATAATATATATAGTCAAATTTAGGAGGATGTATATGAAAGCTATCGTTGTAACTTCATTCGGTGGTCCTGAAGTGTTGAAATATACAGACATGGATATTCCTACAATTTCAGATAATCAAGTTTTAATTCGCGTTGTTGCTACTAGTGTTAATTTTGCCGATATTAAATCACGTTATGGCAAAAAAGGAAACAAAGCCTTACCTTTTATCCCAGGGATAGATGCAGCTGGTATTGTAGAACGCGTAGGTTCTCATGTAAAAAACATTTATCCTGGCCAACGAGTCATTACTTTTCCTCAAAATGGTTCTTACGCTGAATATGTTGTTGCAAATGAAAATCTTACTTTCGTATTACCTGATGAAGTTGATTTCCAAACTGCAGCCGCTTGCCCTATCGTATCTTTTACAAGCTACAATTTACTTGCAAATGTTGCAAGACTTCAACAAGGTGAATCTGTTCTAATTCATGCAGCTGCTGGAGGAATTGGTACTACCGCGATTCAACTCGCAAAATTATTAGGGGCTAAAAAAGTAATCGGGACTGTCGGAAGTGAAGCAAAAAGAAAAATTGCTTTAGATGCTGGCGCTGATTATGTTATTTGTCATCAAGATGAAGATTTTGTAGAGCAGGTAAATCGGCTTACAAACGGAGAAGGCGTTAATATTGTTTTAGATTCTATTTCTGGTACTGTGTCCGAAAGAAGTTTAAAATGCCTTGCTTATTACGGTCGTCTCGTCCATTTCGGCAATGCTAGCGGAGAAGTTGGTAGTTTTCAAACGAAAGATTTACACGCAAGTTGCCGTTCTATACTCGGTTTCAGCTTTGGCACTACACGGAAAAAACGTCCTGAATTGCTTCAAGAAACTGCGAATCAAGTTTTCCGTTATTTACGTGATGGAAGGTTGCAAATTAAAGCTACGAAATCTTTTCCTCTTCAAGACGCAGGGAAAGCACATGAATGGGTCGAAAGTAGACAAAGTACAGGGAAAGTAATACTAAACGTTCAGACAGCTCCCTAGAGTGAATACTTGAAAT
Organism: Bacillus sp. CDB3; assembly: GCF_002081505.1. Lineage (NCBI taxonomy): Bacteria > Bacillati > Bacillota > Bacilli > Caryophanales > Bacillaceae > Bacillus > Bacillus sp. CDB3. The sequence continues at coordinate 96,338 of NZ_ALBR01000060.1, forward strand.
AGAGGTGTTATTCATGGGATCACGAATTATGCATGTTATTATCGCTAACGGTATTGCAGAGAAACTATCTATTCAAGATAAAACTTCTTTCTTACTTGGAGGTGTAGCCCCTGATGCGGTGCATTCAAAAGAAGAAAAAGGAACCTCACATTTTTACGCTGGCACAACGAAGAACTATACGAGAAGGATAGATTTCAATTCTTTTTTTCATAAATATAAAGTTCATATGGATTCCCCTTTCCTCTTAGGCTATTATACCCACCTCATTGCCGATGATAATTGGCTAAGTGGATTTTTTCTACCTTGGCTAAAAAATAGAATAGAAAATGACAAAACTATCGCTCCTATGTACTATAACGATTTTAAATTGTTGAACGCAAAGTTGCTTCATCATTACGATAAAGAACAACAACTCTTCTCTCTTCTCAATCAAGAGGCTCACATTGTGGATATCGAAGAAGTTTCTAAAGAAAACGTTTTAGCTTTTCGAAAATACCTTTTTGAAGATATGCTATACCCTGAGCAACACTTGCACGAAAACTTACAAGTGTTTTCATTTGATCAAATCGTTGGTTATATTGAGACTGCAATTGAAAAAGGAACATTTTTTATAGAACAACTCGCTAACAAAAAATTTACTTCAAATATTTAATCCCCCTCATTATATACAAGGGGGATTTTTACATAACTATATAATTATTTATTTTTTTCCATAACCGCAAAGTAATTCCCTTCACTATCAGCAAAGTTAAACACTTTACCAGAAGGCATAGTTACCATTTCTCCAACTGTAACATTTTTATTTGTTAAATCTTTATATAGTTGATCAAGATTTTCTGAGAAGAACATTAAAGACGGTGTACCAAGATTCAATTCCGGGCTCATTTTGGAAATAACTTCTTTGTTATGTAGTATGATACTCGTTTCAGCATCATTAGTTGGAGCAATTTCAATCCATCTCATTCCTTGCTTATTATCTTCCTCTGCAATTACATGAAACCCTACTTTTTCAGTCCAAAAATTTACTGCCTCATCTTGATTATTTACATATAGCATAATTTGTCCAACTTTATGAATCATTTATTTTCCCCCTAATGGTTTTGATATTCTAAGTAGCTTTCTACAGGTGCTCTTATTAATCCTTTATATTTTATATGTGTTTCTTCACGAAATTTATCGACTGACTCATTCCATTCAATGCACATACAAAATTAGAAACTAACACTATTGCCGTTTTTTTTCGATAAATCGATATCCCCTATAGAATCGTTGATATATTTGAAATTACTATGTGACAACTTACAAACAAAAAAGACGTAACTACGCATAGTTACGTCTTTCCATTCATTTATCTAGGTTTTTTCTTCCCAGTAAATGCTGGTTTCTTTTTCTTTGGTTCTTGTGGTTTCGATTCTACAAATGTTCCTTTGAACATTTCTTGTTTCGTAAACACGATACCCAGTTTTTTCGCAAATTGCAGTAATTTACGTTCTTCTTGTTGTGTTACAAGAGAAACTACTGTTCCTTCTTTACCCATACGTCCAGTACGTCCTGAACGGTGAATGTATTGGTCTACAGTGTCAGGTAACTCTAAGTGAATTACATGTGTTAAATCATCAATATCTATTCCACGTGCTGCAATATCAGTAGCAAGTAGAATTTCTAATTTCCCACCGCGGAATGCACGCATCGTTGCTTCACGCTCTTGCTTGCTTGCCTCTGCATGAAGAGCTGCTGCTTTCATTTTACGGAATTTCAATTTCTGAGTAATTTCATCTAAACGGAATGGGTCATTTAAGAAAGCAACTGCTTTTACATCGCCCATATGCATAATTCTTCTTACGTAATCATTTTTTTCGCGTCGCTCACAAATGATATACGTATGCTCAACTAAGCTTTTTGATTCTGCACGTGTTACACGTACTAATTGTGGTTCAACTGCTAAATCACGTGCTGCATCTTCTGCCGCTTTTGTCATTGTTGCTGAGAAGAATACTAATTGACGATCGCGCATCGTTGATTTAATTACATCCTGTGCAGCGCCCATCATTTTTTGCTTTACAATTTGATCAAACTCATCAAATACAATTGTTTTCACTTCATGCATTTTTAGCTTTTTCATACGAATTAATTCTAAAATACGGCCTGGTGAACCGACAATTACTCTCGGGTGTTTCTTTAATTTTTCAACTTGGCGCTTAATATCTGCACCACCAATTAAAGATGCACCTGAAATTTCAGTTCCTGCTGTAAACTTTTGAACCTCTTCATGAATTTGCATAACAAGTTCACGAGTTGGCGCTAAAATTACAACTTGAGGTTGTTTAACTTCAGGATTAATTTTATGTAAAAGTGGTAATAAGTACGCTAATGTTTTTCCTGTTCCAGTTGGAGATTCAGCAATAACGTCTTGTCCTTCTAAAATAGTTGGAATTGCTTGTTTTTGAATTTCAGTAAACTCTTTAAAACCAGCCTTCTCCCAAGCTTGTTGTAAAAATGGTTGCATATCTTTTATCATTTGTTTTTCTCCTTTATCTCTATTTTTGAAGAAAATGTTGTATTGTTCGCACCGTTTCTATCATGTGTGAAATAACAGCTATTAAATCATCAACATGGTCTTCTGTAATTGCTTTTTGAAATAGAACCTCTACCTTATTATGATATGAAATCGCTTGCTTATTATATTCGTATGAAATTTTCTGCGTAATCATTCGCTCTTTTCCCCAGATAGAATGCAATAAAGCTTCAATTTTTTCGCATCCTACCTCTGGTTGTTCCATTTCGAACGAGAATTCCAGCTTCATTTCACAACCTGGTATAAACTGAGGTACTTCTAATATTTCACCTGATAAATTCTTTGCATCAACAGATAGTGAAAATGTCGCCTCTACCATCGTTTTAAATGGTTCTGTTAGTTGAAATGAAATACTATACATACGACTTAATGAAGCAAGGTCCATCACATCTTTTCGATCTGTTACGAGAATATCACCGTGTAAATCGAAATCATAGACAGCTCCTTCCACAATTACCTTTAAATTTTCAAAAGCAGTTGGATCAAACATAATTTCCTCCAAAAAACAGGCGCCTTTCGATGGAAAGGCGCCACTTGATGTATATATAGTTTACAGATAAACGAGATGAATTACAACCTTTTAGAATAAACCTACTGCTTTTCCATCTTCATTTACATCCATTTGCAGCGCAGCTGGCTGTTTCGGAAGACCTGGCATTGTTAACATTGTTCCTGTTAACGCAACGATAAACCCTGCACCAATAGATGGTTTTAATTCACGAATTGTAACGATAAAGTCAGATGGGCGACCTAATTTCGTTGCATCATCAGAAAGAGAGTATTGTGTTTTCGCCATACAAATTGGTAGGTTACTCCAACCTTCTCCTTCATATTGAGCTAATTGCTTACGTGCTTTCGGAGCAAATTCAATATCTTTTGCACCGTACACTTTTTGAGCAATTGTACGAATTTTTTCTTCTAATGGTAATTCTAATTCATAAAGTGGTGCGTAGTTGTTTTCACCTTTTTCAATTTCTTTTAACACTTTCTCAGCAAGGTCAACTCCGCCTTGGCCACCCTTCTCCCAAACCTCCGTTAAGGATACTGCATAGTCACGCTCATTGCACCATTCTTGTAAGTATGTAACTTCTGCATCTGTATCAGTAATGAATTTGTTAATAGCAATTACGAATGGAACACCGAAGCTTTGAATTGTTTCAACATGTTTCTGTAAGTTTTCCATTCCTTTTGCTAATGCATCTACATTTTCTTCTTTTAATTGATCTTTTGCTACGCCGCCATGCATTTTAAGCGCACGAATAGTCGCAACAATAACAACTGCTTCTGGTTTAATGCCAGCTGCACGAGCTTTAATGTCTAAAAACTTCTCAGCACCTAAATCCGCACCGAATCCAGCTTCTGTAATAACATAATCACCTAATTTTGCTGCCATTGTCGTAGCGATAACACTGTTACAACCGTGAGCGATATTCGCAAATGGTCCGCCATGAATGATAGCTGGTGTATTTTCTAATGTTTGTACTAAGTTCGGTTTTAATGCGTCTTTTAATAATAATGTTAACGCACCTTCTACACCTAAATCTTTTACTGTTACTGGTTGATTTGCAAAATTATAAGCGACAACAATGCGAGATAGACGCGCTTTTAAATCTTGAATATCTGTTGCAAGGCAGAATACAGCCATAATTTCAGATGCTACTGTAATATCAAAACCGTCTTCACGTGGTACACCTTGAACCGGTCCACCAAGGCCAATTACTACGTTACGAAGGGCACGATCATTTAAGTCAACACAGCGTTTCCAAACGATTTTACGCGTATCAATCCCAAGTACGTTTCCTTGTTGGATATGATTATCAATAAACGCCGCTAACGCGTTATTGGCAGTTGTGATCGCATGGATATCTCCAGTAAAGTGAAGGTTAATGTCTTCCATTGGTACAACCTGTGAAAAACCGCCACCTGCTGCTCCGCCTTTTAATCCCATTGTTGGTCCAAGAGATGGTTCGCGAAGTGCAATTACTGTTTTCTTACCAATTTTATTAAAAGCTTGACCTAAACCAACTGTTACTGTTGATTTACCTTCTCCTGCTGGAGTTGGGTTAATCGCTGTTACTAAAACAACTTTACCGTCTTTCTCATCTTGTAAACGCTTAAAAATATCAAGAGATAACTTGCCTTTATAATGTCCGTATGGCTCTAGTTCTTCTTCTAAAATATTTAAATTAGCTGCAATTTCTTGAATCTTCTTCATACTTGCTTCTTGTGCGATTTCAATATCAGATTTAACTGTTGTAGTAGTTGTCATATACCCTAGTCCCCCTTTAATTGGTTCTGATGATATTGTATCAGTTTTTTGTATTTTCTGCACTTATTTACCTCCTAAAAATTCTTTGATTTTGTTATACATTTTTTAACATAAATACCCATAAGAATGTTAACGATTGTTGTAACTCTGTAGGCAGTTGACCTAACATCTTCTCATTTACTCCGCGCTTATATACGCCGGTGCCATCTACAACTTCAAAACCTTGTTCTTTCGCTAACTGTTCAAATTCCCAAGGCATCATTGTATTGCAAACAACATCTTTGCCGTATAGGCGCGGATAACTATTCTCTCTCGGTTTTGCTGTCGGTCCTAAAATTGCAATACATGCGTATCCATCTTTCTTTAAAACACGTTTTATTTCATTTAATGCTTGTAATGGCTCCTCAGTCCATTCTAAAGAATTAATTGCCATTATTGCTTCAAATTGCTCATTTTCAAATGGTAATGCAGAAAGATCACCTTTTATAAAAGATAAATTTGAGCCCTCTCCGCGTTCCTTACCCTTTTGAATCATCACTTCCGATAAGTCCACTCCAACTGCTTTATACCCAGTAATACTTAATTTATATGTACCATATCCATCACCACAGCCAACATCTAACACTCGTGCTTCTTTTTCCACGTACTGCTCAAAAAATGGAATGATTGTACTCCTGCTCCCGCTATCCCACATTTCTTGACTATTTTGATTCCAAAACTCTGCATTGTTATCCCATTTTTTCTCTGCCGATTCATGCCAATTAAACTTCGCCATACATTCCCCTACCTTCAGTTATTATCATTCATTTCATTCTACATCATTTTCCAAAATTCCTGTTTATCTTCATAAGGAGATAAAGTGAAACTTTAATCAGTGGGGATTTTGTTCGTCCCCCACTGATTATTAGCTCTCACCAATCGGGCTTTTACAGGCAATCCGGCTCCCACCTAACTTCTTTGCTCCAGCCGAATTTTGAGGCAGGAGCCTTACTGCACGGCAAATAGCGGGATGTACAGGATAACAACGGCATCTATTTTCTCCAATTTTTGCTTTACTTGGGTTTAACTCATACTCATGTTCTTTTCCTTATGAAAGATACTATAGATACACCCAATTGAAAGAGAGGGATGTACATGCGAAGAAAGAGGAATCATCATTTTAAAAGTGGTGAAAAAAACGAAGAGTATGCAGCTGAAATATCACCAGCTGGTATTCCGATTAGACATGAGCGCAAAGAAATTGCAAATGAAATAGAAGGTACAAATACCGGAGCAATGATAGGCTATGTCGCATTATTTCTTTCGTTATTCTCCATTGCTTTTTATCCTGTTACACTCGGCTCCCTTGCGATTTTAGTCGGCTTATTAGCTGTCAACTTTGGAGCGAGAACACTTGGATATACCGCAATTGGCTTTGGCAGTTTTTCTGTTTTATTCACTTTACTATATCCGCTTGCTTTATCAGCGTTTTAAAAAAAACACACCAAGTTATACTTGGTGTGTTCATTCATGATACAACATGATATGACCGCATCCACAACAATGCTTGGCTGTAATTTCTTGAAAGACTGGATAATTTTCTTCGTCCCTTTGTTCAATAAACACCTTTTCGAATCGGTACATATTTGGTGCATATGCCCAATCTTGTTTCGTACGTGCATATAATGTTGAAGAAAAAAACTCCTCACCACCACAAACGATACATTCCTTCTTCATTAATACCCCTCCTATGCTTGTCTTACTTCATCTATATGAACATAAACATAAAAAAAAGACCTTCTATTACTAGAAAGTCTTCTCTGAAACAAAAAGAAATGTACCAAACATCCCTACTCCGCTATATTCTTTTGTAACACCAGCTTCTGTTTTATACGTTTGCTTTACAGTCATAAAGAAAACACCATTTCGCGCATCAATACTTTCAAACTGTAATTTTTCTTTTTTTTCATCTACATTTTGCGTGCATTCAAAGCTACTCTCGTCACATTTCAATGCATACTTATCCTCTAAATACAATTTGAAATCTGATTCTTTCGGACAAGTTATAAGTAATATCGCCACGAGAATAATACTTACCATACCCACAATTGTATAATATTTCTTCATTTGTTCTCCTTTCAAAAGACAAGAAAACTTGACTTCATGCGCCAAGTTTTCTTAGTCTACTACCCATTGCCACTCTTGTTCTTTCTTATCAAAAATGAGCCAACCTGTTTCTGTTGCGTCCGCTTTCAATTCATCGATATTATCTAGTACCTCATCCGTACTTTCGAATGATCCTACTACATATACCGGAATCTCAAGACCTCTTCTTGACTCAATTTTCCCCGCTAAATCAATGTATAACCCATCTTCCATTAACGGAACAAGCCCAAGGATAACTTCCTTTGAAATTGCTGGGAAAATTTTTGATTTTTGGAAGAAAGTAAAACGTTTCTTTCCAAACGAACCGAGTTTATATGGAATTACTTTACTTAGCATTCCTACAAAATCACCGATTCTACGGTAATACACTTTGTTGTACCAACCGTCATCATGTGAAAAATAAACGAATCTATTTTTCAGTAACGGGAAAAACGTTCTTCCAAGTGGTTCTTTTTTGTGAGCCAAATATAATAATTCTGCAATTTCTTTTGGCTCTAACTCATCTAAATCGCTTGCATCATCAAAATCTACCCAACAAAATTCATCAAATTCATCAATCTCTGCTTGAATGAGTTTATGTATGTTTTCTTCCTCGACATATTCAAATAAAGTATGATAATGAAAATCTGTCCACTCAAAATTATGCTTTAAAAGTAATACTTGATGAAGCGGTGAAGGGATGTTACTTGCAAACTCTTTAAACGTAATTCCAGATGTAATAAAACAATGACCCCGACGATTACCATTAATATATATCATATTGTTTACTTGGTCAGATCCTCCAGACAAAGCACCTAGCCACCTTCGTTTTGTATGTTTCAATTCTATAGCATATTTTAACATGAAAAATTTTAGAAACATAGAAAAAACTTCAAAAACTATTTACAATTTCATGTGTTTTATTACATACTGATTACAAGAAAAAACGCCTGCTCATAAGCAGGCGTTTTTAAAGGATATCATCTGGGTTTTGATGGTGATGATTTTCCTCTTTCTTTTCTTCTTTTTGGAACATCGATTGGATTTTATCGATTGTTTGTGGAGCTAATTCAATCATTTTTTCCGCTAAATGTGTCGCATTTTGTAAATGAAGAATATTTACCCCGTCTTTATTCACAACTAGAAATGCTACCGGTGTAATTGAAACTCCACCCGCGCTACCGCCACCAAATGCAGGGTTACCACTCGCTCTTTGTCCATCATTCGTCTGGAAATCAGAACCTCCTGCTCCAAAACCGAACGCTACTTTAGAAACCGTTAACACTACACCACCGTCAGCCGTTTGAACAGGCTCTCCAACAATCGTATTTACATCGACCATTTCCTTCAAATTTTCCATTGCTGCTTTCATTAATCCTTGAATTGGATGATCCACCGTTCATAACCTCCTTTGTCATATCTTTCCTAGTTTTTCCGAAACTTTGTGAACTAAACATAAAATTTTATATTGATTTCAAAAATTGAAAGTTGTAATATTTAGAAAAATGAAAAAAGAGGTCGATTCGTTATGATGCGAAAATTAACAAAGAAAGACCATGAACAAGTATTCTCTTTTCTAAAAGAAGAAGCAGCCCTTAACCTGTTTATTATTGGAGATATAGAAGCTTTCGGTTACGAAACAGACTTTCAAGAATTATGGGGAGCATTCGAAGAGAATGGAACATTAAAATCGATTTTACTTCGCTTTCACGATACATTTATACCGTATAGTAAAGATGAGTTTGTCGTTACTTACTATGAGGCACTTCTTTCCGCATATAAGCCGCTTAAGCTCTCTGGCAAGTCGACTATTGTAGAAAGATTTGAAACTGCTCCAAGTGTACAACTAGGTACCAAAAATGAAATGTATTTTTGCGAATGTCTAGATGACAACAACTTACCTAGCACACCAATTCATGAAACAATTAAACTTGCCTCACTCGATGATATAGAACGAATTATGAAATTACGAAAGAACATCGCTGAATTCCCGACTGCTAATGAATCAGAAAAAATTTTAAGGCAAGCTATCGAAACAAATACAGGACGTACATACTATATTGAAAAAGACGGTGCAATCATCGCATCCGCCTCTACATCCGCTGAAAATTCATTATCGGCTATGGTTGTTGGAGTCTGTACACATCCGAATCATCGCGGGAATGGATATGCTTCGCTCATATTACAGAAAATGATCCAAGACTTTACGAAAGAAGGCCGAACGCTTTGCTTATTTTATAACAATCCAGCTGCCGGACGAATTTATAAGCGATTAGGATTTAAAGATATTGGGATGTGGACTATGTATCGATAATAAAAAGCCGTGTTCGCTTAATTACGATACTTTAGAGGTTGAAAACGTATAATGAGGAATGTTTTTGTTCAATACGGTTGTTGATACCGTTCACTCTTAACGATGTTTATCGTTATCCACATTTTACCGCACATCTTACTATTTGTACAAGCCGTAAAGTGTGGATTTCGTTAAATAAATACCGCAATAAATTGCGTTTCCGACGAATTTATCAAAAAAAAAAGACGTAGATAATGAAATCCACGCCCCCCTCTCGCAATTATTGCGCCTTATACTTCTCGAAAAATTCATAGAGCGCAATCTCTACAATTTCATCACGATTCAAACGATGCTTATCTTCGAATCTATCTAACATGGTACACGCTTCCTTGTCGAGATTCACCGTTCTGCTGGCTCTCTCCCTCGCTTCACTTTTTCCGATACGCACATATAAAGAATGAATCGCATTTGTATTCTTCTGCGGATCGCTAGATTTCGAAACCTTCTCCTTTTGTTGAGCGATATGATTAACTGCGGTTTTAGTCGCATCCCATCCGTTAATTATCTCTCGCAGCACGTTCACTTCATTTTTCGTTAAGCCCTCGTTTAGAGTTTCCGATCGTGAATTATCAGTATCTACTATAAATTCTCTAATATCCACATCCAAAGGTTGTTCGCCTTTAGACGTAAAATGCCAACCTAAACCGCGGTTATATTCATAACCCGCTGCTTTCAGTGCTTTGGATAACTTCTTGTGACTTATCTCAATCTGTTTTGCTACTATTAATATTCTATTTTCTTTCAACATCTGTAATAAATCTTTTATATTCATAGTTGTTTTCCCCCTTTTTATGCTTCTCTTTCTATTATAGGGTTTCGCAATTTGCGAAATAAATATAAATGCATAATTGCATTTTAAAAGAAAGAAAGGCGAGATGATCCCCGCCCATTTTCGCTAAACCTATCGACCTCTTGCCCGATCTTGCTGACATACAATTACTCCCTTATGAAGTCACTCGAAGTTCTTCGAATTTAGATCGATTGAAATTTTCACGTCTTTTAGTCTCATAACAAGCCTCTCCATTTCATTATACGTATCCTAAAAGCATTCGTCGCTTGTATAGCCTCGTTGGCGTTTCTCGTATGCGTCAATGCCCGCATTACCTCGCTTAACCTTCCTATATACTTGCCATTTGCTAGACTCTTCGCAACGTACTAGATTAAAACCGTCGCGACCGTATATTTCCGCCCCTACTCGTAACATAGTACCTACATTTTCTTTATCTGATTTCGTTAATTTGTCTAAATGGTCTAAGAATCTCGCTCTTCTTAATCGTGTCATTTCGTAGCCCCCGATAATTACAATAGTTGGGGCGATATCGTCCGCCCCTGACATTTATTACTTCTTCTTATTTTGCTCGACCGTGTGAGTACCGTCCGTCTTGAATTTAACCGTGATATCATTGCCGTAACGGTCGTTAATTCCGTACATGATACGACTAATATTGCGATGTTTAATTTGCTCGCCTTGCTTCGCTTCGATTTCGATTACTGTTTTCATTTTGTAATACCTCCGATTTAATCAGCGCGGGACGTTCGGTGGTATACCGATCGTTCCCGCAGCCTTGTTATTTATTTGATCGTTTTATTCGGTAATTAATGCGCCCTGCATATCTTTATTTTGCATTTGTACCTTTAGAACGCGATCGCGATGATCTGTTAAATAATCGTCTGTTTTATTCGCATATTCCATTAACGTATGTCTGCCGCTGATTTCTTCGAATGGACGACCTAAAATCGGCTCTGATGCGAATTGCATCTTTTCCATTTCCGATACTGCTGCGATCGTTTGTAGCGCCTCTTGGTGTTCGATTGGCTTGCTCGCCTTGTTTAATTTATTGAATTCGTTTAGTAATCCGTATCGCAGTTTCTTCACCTCTAGTCCGTTAGGCTCTCGACTGATTACCAATTGGCTTAGCGTTAAAAATTCCTCTTGTACGCTCGCTGCTAACGATGGGTGTTTCGAAGCCTTTTCCACTAGCGTTTTTAAATGCTCGACGCTGCGATTATGATCGAAATTCAACATAATATTTCCGCGTAATTGGATTAAGTCCGCATCGAATAAGCGTTGTGCGTGCTCGTCCACTTTCGGCAACTGCTTTACGAGCTCTTTCTCAGCGATTGCCTTCGCCATTGATAGCGCGTGTTTATACTTATTGTGGCGATCATTTAGAAGTGATATCGCAGCTACTTCGTGTTTTTCTTGTAGTCGTTTCTTTTCGTGTGCAATCCCGTCCGCGGATAACATTTTATTTTCTCCGATCTTCGTTTTTTGATCGCGGTATAGTTGCACCATTCCCAGTACTTCACCTGTTAGTGTTTTTTTGATTTCTCTAGCCTCTAGAATTCGTTGTTTAGATGTTTTCATTTTGTAATACCCCCGATTAGTTTTTATTATTTGTTTGATTTTCTCTTATCGTTCTGATAGATATAATTAACGCGGCTGATCGCATATAGTGCAGCGGTATCGCGCGTTTTCTTGTGTCTCGCCTGCTCGTATAGCCATCGGAGTTCATTGACTCCAATCGGCTTTTCCTGATCGTTTAGCGGCGTCGGCTCGAATGTGAGCCCATCGACTATTTTTAAAACATCTTCGTCGTGTCCGATCGTTAGATGCTCACCATGATAGTTAACAATCATGATCTAGTCGCTACCTTTCTTTGTAACCGCTGCGTTAATTCCTGCGTTTCCATCGCATAGAATAGGGAATCTAATTGTTTGTAATTATCTTCGCCCACGAATTGAACGATCTTTTTAACGCTATATTGACTCGCTATCGATCGACCTACTTCCCACGCTGATACGCTTTTCTTGTCTGCTCCGATAAGGTCGGCAAACTCTCGTTGACTGACGCCCGCTAGCGCTCGGATCAATCGAAGCTTGTCGCTCGTAATTTGATACATTAACATTCCTCTTTTCCTCGTGTGCCGTTATCCTATTAAGTTATGAACAACGTTACATCGTATATTTAAATAAAAATTAGGTATGCGAATCGGGCAAATAATCCGCGTTACATGCAAGTTGACCTTTTTCGTATGTTGCCGAATTTGGTCTTTTATTTTGCCCTCAACCGTAATTTTCCGTAATATAATCAAGCACTACCGCAGTATATAGGAGACTGGCGATTTTATGTGATTTCCTGCGATGGCGAAAAGGGGTTAAAAACGGATCGTCCGTGATCGTATTAACGCGATCCAATCGTTAACCGATCCAATGGATAGCGACGAGGAAAGGAGAGAACCCCCGCCACTTTAAAAATAATCGGATAGTATCAAAATGACAGAAAAAAAGTGATAACCCGTTGCTTATTCCCTACATACTTATGTACAACTATCTCGGTATTTATTGTATACGTTGTTACATTTTCTTTAGTTTTTATTACATCGTTTCTTTTTCCGTGGTCGATTTAGCTAGGACAATCCGCATAGCGTAGCTTTCTCGGCAATACGGACACTGTTTTTACGCTATATCGATATCACCCCCGCTCTCATATTCTTCGACTAGCTCTATAATTCCGATGATGCCCGCACGCGTTACGTATAGATGTCGATAGATCGCGCCGTTGTACTCGCGCTTAGTTTCGTGGATTCTAAACCATTTCTTTCTTCTATACTCGCCGATTGGTCGGTAAATGCCGCCAGTCTTGCGCTGCCCTAGTACGCCTAAAAGTTGTAATATGGATCGCAGTGCATTCGAGGACATCCCGTCCAAATGATTTACGCCGATATGATCGAATGGCACTAAGCTATCGTCCTCTATGAATTTCGTTACTTTTTGTTCTGCTGCTTCTCGCTTTTCCTTCTCGTATTTAATGATAGTTTCGTAGGACTCGATAACCTCGACGGGCATATCGCCAATTAATGCATCATACTTCGCAGCCTTTTCACGTAATTCGACTAACTCGGCATCGATAGCCTTTGTTCTCGTTTGGTTGTCGGCATTATCTCGGATATTTAATAACTGCGTTCGAACTTGTTCCGCAACCTTACTACCGTGTAGTAGCATTCCGAATCGTAGTACGGCACGAGCTGAAAATAGTCCGATCGTTGAGTTAGGTATTTCCGCAGTCGATCCGTCGTCTAATTCCAATCTATATAAGCCGTGTTCCACGGTATATGCACGGGTAGACAGTTTGTCTACTAGTAGTTTCTTTCCTGTTGTTAACATATACCCGTCGCTTTGAATCTCTTTTCTAAAACGTGAATACGTTTTTTGGATCGTTTTTAATGGCACTTCGTAGAATTCGGCGATTTGTCTTGTCGTTACCATTCCGATATTAGGTAGCAGTACAAGCGCCTTGACCTTCTCTAATACGTCGATGCGATCCGCCAATTCATCGCGTTTCCTTCTCGCATCGATGATCTCGGCAACCTTCTGTATCATGAGTGTTGGATTTAACTCGATTATTAGATCTTTTTCTCGCATTTGTATTACCTCCATTAATTTTTATAGCGGGCAATTAGTTTCGTAGTCCCAGTTATTGGGATCACGTCCGTAATTTAATTTGATTTCGATAAAACTTTTTTCATTTTTCTGCGGCTTATTATACAATTTTCGATCGTCCGTTGTTTTTGAATTGATCTCAGTACAGTCCGCAGACAATTGGATCATTAGATCCGCTTCCCTTATTCCTAGTTTCTTAGAATAATCATCGACTTTACGGTGTCGCTGTCGCCTTTTTCTAGCCTTCTTATTCTCTAATTTTCGCTTTTCCACATCGGATAAATCTAGATATCGCCGATCCGCTGCGGGAATCTCTATGTATCCTAAAAACATTCGTCGCCCTCCTTAAAAGCTAAGATTATCGATACTCTCCTGATCTGCCACGGCTTCTTTTTCTAATTTCGCAGCCTCGCCCGCTTTCTGACGTTCCTTAATCTTCGAATTTAGATCGTCCAACCTGTTACGATCTTCATGCTCGCGCCTCTTGATCCACGTCATTTTCTCGTCATAGATCGCTTTTACCTGTGGGCATTTCTCGAATAGCTTCTCTTTAGATAACGGAATATGCGGAACGTAACAGTTATTATTGCCGATCTTACTTTTATAGATCGTAATTAATCCGACCTCTTCCAATGTCCGCAGATGACTGCGCAGCGTTCCGATCGATGTCGCATATCTTTCTAATAACTGATATTGAGTCGGATACGCATAGCCGCGTTCTGAGTTATAATAATTTGCAATAATCCCGTATAGTATCGACATCGAAGCTTTATACTGCGGAATGTATTGATAAAAATCGAGATCCTGACATATGCGATAAAATGCACCCTTCGAAGTCTCTTTGTTATATATTCCTGTACACGCATCAATCCTTATTTTCTCTGCCTTCATTTCTCGTTTCCTCCTTATTGCTGCGTATCTTTTTAAATAAAAGAATAAATATATTTTCTTATTCTTAATTCTTATTTTTAATTCTTATTAACACATAACTCTAGCCCATTCACTCGCACGCTTTTTATCACCTATACACGCACAATATTTAATTTAGATAGCGAACACGCACAAAACTTAATCATGCCGTCAATCCCCCCTGTCTAAACATAGACTTGAGTACGCCCACGTTTTCGGCTAACTATGCGAAAAAAGTTTCAATTTATTTTATTTTTTCTGCTTACACGTACATAAACGCTCACCTTTGTTGAGTTTGGGTGAATGCCGCGAAAAATATTGGCGCACCGAATCGATCTATCGGGCGTAAAACTACCCGATTTCAAAAAATATATGCGGAAATTTTTTCGGATCTATAATAGTAGAAACTCGGCGGGGATTGGGTAAAAGGCAATTCGCTGGGCTGCGTCAGGACTTCGCGAGAGATCAACCCCCTGATTCAAAAATCACAAATACTATCTCTAAGGGACTCCTGCGACGGCTCGGTGGGTGGCTTTGGGGGGTGGCGAGATTTTTCTTCATGGGCTGGCTCGTGCCGTGGTGGTCGTCCTCTTCGCTCGTCAGCGAGCGAGAGCCTTTAAAAGAGTTTCGAAGTTCCTAATCGAAGAAAGATTCATGAAAAGAAATACGAAGAAGAAACAATAAACGAAACTTAATCGATAACTTAATTCGATGCGAAGAAGAAAGAAGAAACGAATTGCAATCGATAACTTCAATCGAAAAGAATCGCACGAACTTAATCGATAAGACTTTAATCATTCGAAACTTAATTCAAATAAGAAAGATGATCACAATCTTTTTATCAATCGAATTCAATCGATAACAATTAAAGAAGAAGACAATCGAAGAAAATCGCTTCTGCTTTCAATTCCTTTACGATTATCTCTGCGCTGATGCAGTACATCGTAGTGTAGTCGTATGATAGCCTGCGGTTATGTACCAACGTACAATACCCTATCAGATACCTTAGATTAGACCGTACAAGCTTCTAGGTTATTCGAGCATAATCGTATTAGGTGAGACGTTATAATGCAGCATATAAAGTCGTGTGAGCCTACCTATATCGGGGTATACATATCGGGCTATCCCGAATAGGTAGGCGCCTGTTGGTCGATCAGATACGTGGCTAGGTATGGTGGCGTGTTCTTCGTAGGTTGGTCGGGTTGGTCGAATGATATGGCAGTGTATCATAACACAAAACATATAGCGGGCTATTGTTATATAAATATGCGTCGTGGGTAGTAGTCTAAAAAGGTACACGTTTGTAGACCCTGAGAAAATGCTCATATACACGTCTATTAACTAGTAAAAACAAACCTTTATGTACGTCTATAAAATAATTGATGTTTGTAGACTGTTGGTGTATATTTAAGTTAACACTAAAAAGAAACGGGGCTTTTCATTATGGCAATTAATTTCGCATATTTAAGGGTTTCATCAAATGATCAGAACTTAGACAGACAATATAAAGCGTTGCAGCCGTATGTAACAGATGAGAAATATATCTATAGTGATAAAGCAAGTGGAAAGGATATGGATCGCGAGGGCTTTCAGAATATGCTTAAAGCTATGCGAGAAGGAGATACATTATACATCAAATCCATCGATCGACTGGGACGTAATAAAGCGCAGATCAAAGAGTATCTCGAATACTTCAAACGAGAAAAGATTCGCGTTAAAATTATCGACCTTCCTACGACAATGACGGACGTTCCTGCGGGGCAAGACTGGGTGATCGAAATGATTAATAACATTATCATCGAAGTTTATACGTCAATCGCCGAGCAGGAACGCAGAACGATAAAGGATCGTCAACGTGAAGGCATCGACGCAGCAAAGGAAAAAGGAAAACACCTCGGACGCCCTGTTATGGAGCTTCCTGCGGACTGGGATCGATTATATAGCGATTGGAAAGCGAAGAAGATCATGGCAGTCGAGTTTATGGCAGCGGTCAATATGAAAAAAGCAACATTTTATAAGAAGGTAAAAGAGTACGAGGCATCGGCGAAATAACATCGGTGTCTTTTTTGTGCGCAGGAAATCGCAACCCCCTAAGTTCAAAGTAGCTCTCTCTATATGGCGGCGCGCTGATGCAGCCAAGAAAAATGCGCAGATAATCCTAGCGATCTATACGAAGCACTACACATATGTAACGATGTACAACGATCACTATACGCAATCTATCATAAATCACTAGCGATATACACGAAGTACTACCGAAATGTAGCGACGAGTACCGATCCCTATGAGTTTCGTATATACGTAAATCATTGTAACTATCCACATTACACGTAACCCTAGAGCAGCAAGGGATCGCCGTTTCATCGATAAAATTACACGAGTTTACATTAACAATTATATTCAAATTATGAGATGTAGTATATAAATAAAAAGGCTGCAATACCAGCGCTCGTAACACTGATATGCAACCCCTCCATCGAATTTTAAGCCCGATAACTTTAAATGTACGTATAATGGTAATAACAATCGTCTCTACCTATTTTATTGAACAGCAATTTCTGTAAACGAAGCATTATACGTTTTGAAGCTTTGTTTAAAATCTATTACTCTTAGACTTCCTGATACCTTTTCTGGATAACCAACATCCTTTAATTCAGAAGTTCGAGCAGTAACAAATCCTTTAGAGTTAGGAGCAACATTATCACTCATCGTAATTTTATTAGCGCTAAACCCGTTGACCGATACACTATCAGCTTGAATAGTAATGTTGACGTTTGTCTTATTTTCTACAAGAAATTTAACACCCTCTGTATCCAATTTTACAAAGCTAATTTTAACACGATCATCTTCAAACACTTGCGTAGGAGCTTTTTCAACAGGTTTTGCCGATTCTTTCTTTGATTGTCCGCTTGACTTCGTTTCTGTTTTGGCAGTTTCCTCACTCTTTACAACTTCCTTAACAGTTTCTTTTGAATTGTCTCCTTTAGGTGCTACTACTATACCCAAGATAAATCCAATAAACACTAACCCTAAAGCTTTTAATATTTTTTTCATATTGCCATTCCCCCTTTTTTCATATATACGTATACAATACTATTTCATTATACAAATAATACCCACAAAAGCAATTACTGTAATTCCTACTCTATGCGTAACTTAAACCCTGTTTTCTCTAATCAGGATTCGCTAATGCATAATTACCTATTTCCCTTTTCCGCATCAATGCGACGTATTTTCACCTTGTACTTCCTTTAATTTATTTTCCTGTACACGGTCATGTCGCTTAATCTTCGGCAGGTATGTATTTGATAGATTCATGTAAATTGCTTTTCTCCTTCTTCTCAACAAAACACGCTATATATGTATACAAAACTCACCTTATATAAAAAGGTGGTTTTTTGTATAGAAAATAACTTTTGGAATCTATAACCAAGATAGGTTATAATACGAATATACGAAAAAAGCCCGTCGTATTGGTAGTACGACAAGCTTCGTAAGGTGGTGAGTAAAATGCACGAAACAACTATTCTTGCGGTCTGCGCAATGTTTAGTGTTGTACTAGGCATGATGTCATTGGTAGTGACTGTCCTAGTAGCATACATAAACTCTAAAAAGTAATATTTTTATCTAAAGTCTTTCAGTGTTGGTAGCACTTGAGAGACTTTTTTCTTTATATAGTATTCCACATTTAATGTAGAATATTACTTATAAACCTGTAGTTTGCTAATTAGGTATGCGAAGTCTTCATTTTGAGAACATTTAGCTCATTGTTGCCCCTTAGGCAACATGCATATAAAAAAAATAATCTAGCAGGTTAACTTTAAGTGAACTCATGTATCCCCGAAAGCGACTTTCATCACTCCACCATCAGAATCATATGCGAACCTTTTTATCAAAATTGATACTTTTTGTATCCTTATAGCAACATTATAACTTAACTGAGAGTCCAGTTACAAGCGAGTTAAGCTAAAAAATTCGCTTCAAGCGAACGTACCGCAGTCATGGCACTGTCATATCACCGTTTATACATAGTTAGTAAACATCGATTCTATGCGGTTTATGCATCGCTTGCATGATAAGATAATGCATACGATATACACTACTTGAAGGGTGAATTTCGGAGAGTAGGCGTGCGTCAGGAGCGTTCGGCTAATGAAACGGGCAATATGTAACGTAGTGTATAACGGTGAGAATAACATCGAATATTCGTTTTGTTAGCTATATAGATGCAGTAGTATCAATTTGACTGGAAGGCTCTCTTTTTTGATTCCTTTAAAAATGGTAAAATTATCAATAGGCTAATAGAATATTTTAAAGAGGAGATCGAGGTCAATGCAGAAAAAGTTACAGGTTTTTATATCATCAACGTTTACTGACTTAGAAGCAGAAAGGCAAACTGCGGTACAAGCGGTGCTGAATGCGGGACATATTCCAGCGGGTATGGAGTTATTTAAGGCTGCAGATACGTCTCAAAAAGAAACGATTAAAAGATGGATAGAGGAATCAGATGTTTACATGCTTATTCTAGGCGGCAGATATGGAAGTATAGATAAAGAAACAGGAAAGAGTTATACTCATTGGGAGTATGATTATGCTAAGGAATTAGGTAAACCGCGTTTTGCAATCGTTATCCATGAAAAAGCATTGGAACAAAAAGTAATGAAGTTAGGTTTTGATGTTACCGAAAGAGAAAATCCTATACAGTACCAAGAATTTAGAGATGCTGTACTTGATAAAATTTCAAAATTTTACTCTGATTTGAAGGACATAAAGATTGCCGTACTTGAATCTTTAAAAGAGTGTGAAAAAGATGAAAAGCTAACTGGTTGGGTTTCTGGTTCAGAAATTAAGGATGTTAGTAATCTTATGAAAGATAACTATGATTTATTAAAAGAGAATGCAAAGTTACAAAAGCAATTGCAACAGATGCAAATTAAGATGGATAAAGAGACTGACATAGATGGTATGTCATTTGAGGAAGTTAAATCCTGCTTGGAACAACAAATGCTTCGTCCTGATGAATATGGAATACCTGGTGAACACTTTAAAGGTAAAGAATTTACTGTTTATGAATTATTTATAGGAACAAGCACTTCATTTGCATCAGGTGTAACTAATCAAAATGGAAATGATAAAAGTGAACTATTTCTATACTATAGGGTTGCCCCTGTACTTATGCAATTCGGTCTGGTTGAAAAAGTAAAGGTAGCAGGGGTTACATATCAGCGTGTTCAAACTAGCAAAGCGGGTTTGAAATTTCTAAAGTTGGTAACGTTAAAAGAAAGCCAGGTGACCATCTAATATAATCAGAAGTGATAAAGAATTCTATATAGTTAAAGCACCCAAAACGGGTGCTTTTTTCGTCTAGATTATTAATTCCCCTTCCATACTCTTCTACTCTCCAAACATCTCATCCAACTTATCCGCCACCTCTCGCTGCATATTCGGAAGCACATGACTATACGTATTAAGCGTCGTCTGTATATCCCCTAATTTTATTTTCTTCGCGTAAAATCTTCACGCGTCCCCTCTTCTTTTCTCTTGCGTATAAAATCGACGATCATATCCCAAATGAGCAACGCCACGGGTACGCATGTTTTCACGTGATAGCAAATAAGTTCTTACACAACTGTTAAATATCGATAAGAAGTCGAAGACAGACGTTAAAACGGCGGATATTAACGAAGAGTTAGTATTGCAAACCATCACTAGTATTTATCACTCCAATTGTATAACTATGATAGGAAGTGTTATAATATCATTCAAAATAGAGTGTGCGCTCACACACCCTATTTAAAGTACTCTCTCAATAGGACGGTTTTTTTGTGAAACGGAAGGATGCGCTCAACTTAGCGTTTGTCTTTCCGTTTTTATTATATTTTCGCCTTCTACAGAAACACAAAGAGACGCTTATTATAGCACCCCACATTCGTATCCTATTCACTTAATCTATGTCCCTACCGCCATTTGGTAGAGTATCATCATAATTACCGTGCATTCGCTCGTACTTCGGTAGGTTGTCTTGCTCAACCCTCGTAACAGTTCCGTTCGGGTCAAAGATTACACGCAATGTTCCTTCCTCTCTATCTCCTACATATCCGTACACAGAATACGATTTATATTTCTCAATCATACGAGGTTTTCCGATGGCTTCTTTTACTTGATTCGCAGACATGCCGACCTTAATTTTTTCATAATGCGAATAATCTACACTTGCGGAGTCATTATTTACATCTTTATACCACGGCATGCGGTCGTTTTTTACTTGTTCCTGTTCGGATTTCTTATATGATTCTTGTAGTTTTTCAGCTTCTTCTTCTCGTTGTTTCTCATATTTCTTATCATTAATTTTTTCGGCTTCTACCTCTTCTTTAGATTGTATCCCTTCATCTTCGACACTTATAACCTTTCCATCTTCACCGAATGTTACTAATAAGAGATTACTATAATATCCCTTGTATATTGCTACTGCGCCCCGCCCTTCACCTTCGGTTATATTCGGAACTGTTCCTAATATATCCGTAACAGTATCGTAATCCATTCCGACCTTAATACGTTTGCCTTCATCACTATATACCGCTTTTGTTTGGCTCCCATCATCCATCGCTAATAGGTTTACAATAGTCGAGTGAGGTAAATCTGTGCCGATTTCATTCACATCCCCTTTCGCAGATTGTTCGTTTGATTGTCCCTTCACTTCTTCTTTCTTGGCTTCCTCTTTCGCTCTAGCCTCTTCCCTCGCCTTAGCAGCTTGTGGTGCCTCTTGCTTCGTATCTTTCTTTGCTTCTTCCTTCGTATCGTTTCCGCAACCGCTTAATAGCGCCGTTGCCGTGATTCCTACTAGCATTACTTTTTTAATTGATTTGTATGTATTCATTATTTGATATCCCCTTCGCTATTTCCAGTGCGTCAACTTCTCACGCACGATTATTTTGAATGTACCCCATTTATGTATTGTTCATCGAATAACAGGCTTCCCCGCCTTCTTTATTAAATCAAACCTTAACGCGATCAATTGCGAGTATCTTTGCCCCTTTTTCTCATTATGATATCGGTTAAGCACGCTAGACCTACGGAAAGACCAAACGCAACGCCGAAAGCTGCTACGTATAGATTACCGAATGCCTTCGCTGCGGTCATAAAGAGGAATGCGAATACGATTAGTGCCGTTACTTTTCTGTCTTTTTTCATAGTATAGTTCCTCCGCCTTCTGTCTTAAATCGAACCTTTATATGTCCTCTTCTTTCCTCTTGCGCATAAAGTCGCCAATCCTAGCAGTAATAACCGATGCGCTTGCAGCAAATGCAAACAATACCGCCAATCCTCCTATAGTGCCATTTCCAATAATCTTCGTGATTAACAGCAATACAAACGCTACTGTTAACAGGATTTTCCTTGCATTTTTCTCCTTCCACTTTCCCTTCACGTTACATCCTCCTTTCTAATATTCCTTTTGCGTATTCTCTGCCTAAATCCTCTCACCGCACCTCTAGCAGAATCAAACGATCTTCCAGTCCTTTCAGATAACAATCGGGAAACCGATCTCTCTGAAACTTTATCGTAATTCTCTACCGCATAGATCATTGTATCCAATACCAAAATATGTGCTTCTTTCTCGCCTAGCTTTACGTAAATCTCCTCGTATGTACTTACATTATTGCTTTTTCTTCTGTATTATCTATGCAATCTCCTAACGTTTCCAATACGCTAGTACCTCCGATCGACGTTAACGCATCTCGCTTCTTTCCTCTACTTCCGCAATACTGTCGTACACTCTGATACAATAACCATTTAACTCGACTGTCAAAGTTCCCTCGATCTATATCAAACGTTCTGATCGCATATCTTATTCTACGGAAACAATCGTCAATAAAGTGTACTTCGTTGTTTATATCATGCCAGTTATCGTTGGCTAATCGTTATATTAACGGTATGTAATGCGCTTCAATTTTCTCTACATACTTATTATCGCATATTCCAGTGTAATAATCTTCCACTTCTTTTTTAGATAGTATCGCTATTCTATTTAATGTTGCATTTATATTTTCGCCCCTATCGGCATACTGTCGTATATTTAGTCGTCTTTTCATGATACGTAAGTCTTCCACCTCTTATAGCGCCCTGTGTTATCCCCCGATATCCAACTAACTCCCGCTAGTGACGCTAAATATCGAATTTATGCCATTGACAATCGGTGACGCACTTACTAGCAGAATGGAGCGATAACAGGAAATAGGCGCGCAATTCGTTCCCTACTCGCAGTAAAAGCGAATAGAGAAGCGGAATCAAACTAGCGTCATGAGGTTTCTAGTACTAGCCGTTCCTGTCCGTGTACTTTCGTACTCAACGACTTTCTACATACAAGTTTGCCCCTGTATGCGATATCTTTCGTTGATTCCTGCGACCGTAATCGCAACAAACACCACCCTAGCCGATTATGTGCGCTACCCACTAGACCTATACACGCAAAGGAACGGAATTACGTTAATTGTATAGCGCTAGTGTTTGCGGCGGTCTAGCTCCCCTTTTACGTTTTTATAGCGGCACGGCTTCCGCTTTTTCGACTTACCGCATCAGTACCTAAAAAAGACATTACTAAAGACGCCTTGCAATCTTCGAATTTTTTCGATAGAATGCAAAGTAGATGATCGGACTGATACGGCTTGTCCTGTATTCAGTTTAGATGTGTATAGTTTTGAGTCTCCAGTTGGCGCTGGGGACTTTTTCTTTTATCTCGTTCTTTTTAGTTTGTTTAGCGGTGAATATTCATCATGGCTCTTTCTCATTTCTTTAACATCCATTTGTATATATCGTCTCATAGTACGTATGTCAGCCCATCCGCCGATTTTTTGTAAAGTAAAAACATCGCACCCATTTAATATCATGTTTTTTGCCCATGTATGACGATAAACATGTGCGGATACTTTCTTCCCTTTAACTCCCGCTTTGTCTGCATAATGCTTCAATCGCTTATTAAAATGAATGCTAGTCAATGGATCACCGTAACTTGTTAAAAATATCAAATCACTTTTAAAATTTGCTTTGTTTTCATTAACGAGTTGTAGAACTAATTTAGTAACGTGTGTAGAAATTGGCACTAAGCGTGGCTTTCTATTTTTGCTTCTATCTGATGAAATTGTTATAAATCGTGATTGAAAGTCGATGTCTGCAATACGTAAACTAACAAGCTCTCGAATCCTTAATCCCGAATCAAGTAACAGATTAATCGCTACGAAGTCCCGAAACCCTACGAAATCTCTTAATTTGGGTTGCTGCAATATCGCTTTGACTTCTTCGTCTTCTAAACAATTCGTTAAATCGATATCTTGCCTCAATAATTTAACTCTTTCCATCGGGTTCACTTGAATAATTTCTTCCCGTTGTAGATGATTAAAAATTGAGCGTAACGTCCTAAGATTAATATTGATCGTCGTATCAGCTAAACCAACTTTTCGGTTGTCTGTGTGTATCACTTTATGGGTATCGTAGCGCTTTTTATCGTGTTTCATATAATTTATATATTCTCGAAAGACTTCCGCTGTTAATTCATCGATATACTCTACTTCATAATTCGCGTATAACCAATCGGTGAAATACCGCCACATTTTGATATAATCCTTTACAGTCCTTTCCCTACACCCTTCTGCACGCTTACCTGAGATAGCAAGATCGAGCGCTTGTTGAATTGTTAGCTTAGGGTATTTTTTTCCGTCATTAGATATCTTCGTAATCCTTTTTCTCTTTTTTAACGACAAAATAAAAGACCTCCCTAACGATTAGATTTCATCGTTAAGAAAGTCGTTATCCACAACCGTATATTGAACAATTTAGTATTGTTTTCATCCCCCTAATACGCTTGTTTTTATACGCCCACTCTACCGTTATCCACAACTCTTCTCCCATCTTATCGTTTTCTAAAAACGTAACAACCCAGCTGCTGGACGAATTTATAAACGATTAGGATTTAAAGATATTGGGATGTGGACGATGTATCGATAATAAAAAGCCGATTTGAAATCGGCTTTTATACATATTCTGCCATTCCAGCTTGGAAGGCTTTTTTATCATTATCCAGGACACCAAATAATGCTTCTTGAAGAGCAAATGTACTTTTGTAAAAATACATTCGTTCCTTTACTGCTTCTAAATTAGGATAATGAACCGAAAAGAGTTGTAAAAACTCCTCTCCATAACTAGCTAATATCCCCGCAAAGTCGTAAGCAGGATCTCCCATGCTCGCACCACCAAAATCTATAACCCCTGAAATATTCCGCTTTGTTGCACTATATAAAATGTTTGTCATTTCGGAAAACGAAATACTATATTATCATTTACAATTAATACATCATTATTTTGACCTATTTCATTTACATAAACCGATTTTATTTGTAATCGAGGATACATCCTTTGTAAATACGCAACATACTCTTTTTCTTTTCTCATTCTTTCTCTTCTCCCGTTCAGGCTATTGTACTTACTTCAAAGTCATAATTACTTGTCTTTCAACAAACCCTAATTCTTCGTACATCTCTTTTGCAAAATTCCCAGCAAATACATTCAAACGAATTTCGGAATACTTCTCTTTCAATTCCTTAATGCCAGCCTCCATCAATTCTCGCGATAATCCTCTCCCGCGATATTCTGGGAATACGTACAACTCATATATAAATCCAAGTTTTTCACGAGAAAAATAGTCTGCATTTTCCCCTATTAATATCCATCCCATTACTTTATTTTCTTCTTTAATGACTAAATAATATGCCCCTTTTTCTATTATTGGCTTTGTAATTTCAATCGCTTTCTCTTTACTTAACTGACAATTCCCTCTCGTCCCTTCAAAAAGCGCTTGAGCTGCATAATGTAATATATCTTTTGTATCTTCTCGATTCGCCTTTACTATCATTTTTCACAACTCCTCATCACTAATAGGCATTAATATCGCTTGTTCAAGATTCTCCGACTCCATAACAATTGCCATCAATCCCTTTTCCGTACTTGTCTCATGAAACTCACCCTTCTCCCAAAACACAGCTTGTCCAGCTTCTACCTTCACTTTTTCTTTATCTATCCCACATACATATCCTGTTCCGTCCACAATAAGAAGCAGTTGAGATACAACTGCTTCATGATATCCGATAATTCCATTCTCTTGTAAATGCATGGCACCGATATGTATATTCCCTTGATGATTTAATATTTTTGCCATTATGAAATTAGATTGAAATGCTGATATGTGCTTCCCAACTTCTGCACTGAAATCAAATATTTTCATTCCGACTCCTCCCTATATGTATAAAACCATCCTTACTGTCTGCATCATATGTCCTTCAAAATCCTCTTCAAATTGCTCTAATTCCGCAAAACCTTTCGCTTCATAAAAACGCTTTCCTTTTTCATTTGCTGCTTCTACATGTATGTACAGTTTCCGAATCCCTTTTAGTCCCTTAATCCCTCTTTTTAACAAAGCACTTCCTATCCCTTTTCCTTGCTGATCTGGTAACAAATAAATCGCACCTAATTCTGCTTCATTTTGCAGTCTAACAGGTGAAAAATTCGCAAATCCAATTACTTCTCCCTCTTCTTCTGCAACGAACAAATGTGTATTTTTAAGACGATATTTCATTTTTTCATCAGAATAGGCTTCATCTAAAAAACTATCTTGAATCTCTCTCGGAATAATTCCTTCGTAAGTATCATGCCAAGCTATTTTTGCTACGTTTTGTACAGCATGAATATCTTCTTGCTTCATTTCTCTAATTACATATGTCATCTTGATGTCTCCATTCTCTTTAAATTATATTCTGCTAATATACTAGAAGAAATGGCAGAACCATTTTCATAATTCACCTTAATTAATTTTAACTTTTCAATTGAAGCTCTTGTTATTTCAAACTTTTCATATAAATACTCTATTGCACCTAAAAACTGATTTACATTTAACTGATTTGCAATTGTGCAATGTGGGACCCACCTCCCTGGTACGTAATAGGACTTTTGATTATCATGAAAAGTTTTGAAATGATCATGATAAAAATGGTGAAGTCTTAATAATTCATCGGTAATAGTCGGTGCTAGAAAGATAGTTCCGTTAGTAGGAAAAGTTCCAACAGAAGGAAAATTTACTGCAACAACATTCTCTTGAAAAGCTACAAACTCCTCTAATCTCTTCGTATATAAATTAACATCTAACTCTTTATAATCAGCCAATGTTATATGTGGTTCTACTCCGGCTAGTTCATTTGTTTCAATTATATTCGTTAATTCATTTTGCAATTCTCTAACTTTATTAGTAAACACACAATCAAATGTAGCAATAATAGCGTACACGCTTCCTCACCCCTTCGTTGCACATAGCACTTCCCACTCTTCACGAATCATTCCCATTCGAATAGAATCATAGTATATTCCGTTATAATATCGGCATTTTCGCATTCTTCCTTCTAAGCTCATTCCTATTTTCTCTGCTACTTTCATCATTCTTTCATTGCCAGACCAAGTTGTAAGCCCTACTCTACCAATCTCCATATTTTCAAATAGTAAGTCCCTATATAATGTTAATGCTTCTGTACCGTAGCCACCATTCCAGTATGCTGGGTCATAAATTACGATTCCCATTTCTAACCAACGCGTCGGTTTATGTTCCCAATAAAAACTTACTGCCCCAATAATTTGACCATTATTTTCCACAATAAGATTTGATAACGGTTCTTCTTTTAAACGAGTTTGCATCTTTTCTTTATAGGACGAGTATTCTTGCATTGAGAACGGAAAGTACGGTGCATCCCATTTTTTCCACTCTGGATTTTCTTCTTTATATATGAAGCTCCATAATGCTTTTATATCTGATTCTTCTATTGTACGAATTGTCACTTTGTTCCCTTTTAATATAACGTTTTGCATAATTTCCTCCTACATTCCTCTTTATTTCATATACAATTATAATATTTTTTCAGAAAAATCAAAACAAAACTCTACTCTATATTGTATAATTTTGTTATAAGATACGAATTATTTATGTAGAAAGCAGGTGATACGTTGAATAATCGATTAAGCATCGGTCTTTTTATTACTATTATTACGACTAATATTATTCTCTATTTCTTCTTACCATCAAGCATTGTAACGAAATGGGACTTCAATGGAAATCCAACATCAACAATGGATAAAATCACTTTTGTTATCGTAAATATAATTATATGTTCTTTTATATTCTTTTTATTTTTAGCATTATCTAAAGCAATGAGTAACCAGAAATTTCTTCTGTGGATCGGTAATACGATTTTACTATTCTTATTTTTTGTCGATATTGTCATTGCCCTCATTGCCCTTGGCTTCTCACTTCCACTTGATCATCTAATATTTTTAGCATTAAGTTTATTATTTATATTAATAGGCTATTTCAGTTCCAAAATTGATACGACTAAATCAACAGTTTCATTGGAATGGAATCATAAGCATCTTGAAAAAAGAGCTTCAAATATTTGTAGTATTTCTATGATGATAGCTGGTATTTTTTTAGCTTTTCTTCCGTTTATAGTTCCTGCCCCGTATAGGGGTTATGGGATACTGGTAATTATTTTAGGAATGACACTTGTCATTCTACCGAGTACGATTTATTTACTTATTAAAGACAGTAAGCAGTCTACTAATTTAAAAAGTTAATTAGAAAATGAAATCGTAAAACAGTTAATAAAAAATAGGAGGTTACATCCCTCCTATTTTAGCTATAAAACATTTTACTTTCATTCTTATTTATCTTAAGTATTATCCCTTTCTCAATCCATCCTTCCACACCATCTTTTTTGACTAAATCATATCCTATACAGCTATCATCAATAAGGGTTACTACATCACCTTTTTTTACACTTATTTGAGAACAAGAAATATCCGTTTTCACTGTATACTCACCTGATTCAAGTTGCTTTATATACTCGTTTTTCACATGAAGTAATTCATTTGTTCCTAGTTGTTTACATACTGTAAAACCTTTCCTTCTCTCCACTGGTTCTATGTAATAATGCGGATATGTAACCCCGCCCTGCATTACTGAATTCGCATTAAAATCGGCCAATACTTCATACTGTGGAAAATGATCTACATACGTATAAGAAAACGTATCACCTGAAGTTGTCCTCTGAATAATAAATGCATTTAATTGCCCTGCTTCTTTAATCGCATTACCACCATCAATCGCAATAATTTTTTTCTCTTTATCAATAACTGGATTGTTAGACGGCGCCTCATCGGAATAGTTCACAACAGGCCAATGTCCAACAATTACGTACTTATCCGCTCTGTGTGACCTATAAAAAAACTCTGGCATTGCAATTGCATTTTTCCTGTCTGTTCGTTTCCAATCCTCTCTATCTTCAAGGCCAGCATGTACAAAGATATACTCCTCAGTTTCAATAGCAGTTGGTAATTCTGTTAGCCACTTTATTTCTTGTGAAAAATGGCTCATCAATATGTTTTTCACTTCACGAATATCACTTTCTTCATTAACTGTAATGTTCAATTGCCCTATCCATTCATTAAAAATTGTATTTTTTCGCGTACATAAATAATTTATTAGCGCAGGATTTTCATTTACAAGCGCTTCAACTACAACTTCACAATTTCCTTCAACTACATAAACATTCGGCTTGCTAACTACTAAATCCATCACATAGTTTACGACGCCAATGCTATCGTTCCCCTTCTCACAAAGGTCGCCATTTATAATTAAATAATCATCATCTTTAAAATTAACTTTATGTAATAATTCCTTTAAAAGATTTAATTCGCCATGAATATCAGATATTACGATAACTCTTACACCTTTTGGGATTAATAGTTTCTGAATTTTTTCCAAGTATAAACTCCCCTAACTTTCTTTTAATTCAATATTATCGTCTCAATTATAAAGAGACTATTCGACAAAATAAGTAATTAACCCTCCTCATTCTTCAACTCTAAATTAAAAGAGGTTCCATATGTTCTCACACATAGAACCCCCTTAATATTATAATTCTTTATAAAAAGAATAGCTTACCTTATCATAGCCTTCTCTTTCATAAAAACGATGTGCATCAACTCTTGGAAACGCTGATGTAAGAACGATAGAACTGCACCCTTTTTCTTCCCCCCATTTTTCTACATATGACAGCAGAACCTTACCATAACCTTTTGATCTGTGAGCTTCTGCAGTTACAAGATCATATACGAAAACATGTTTTTCATTATAAAAATTCGTACAAATCGCTACACCAGCTAGACTAACAACTTCGTCATCTTCATTCTGTAACGAGAGTAGTTTATAATTTTCTTTTTTCATTTTTTGAAATAAAGAACTTGCTTCTTCTCTTGAAATTTTTGTTCGTAATTGCTGTAATACAGGGAATACATCATGTAAATCAGCTTCTGTTACCACTTCTCTAATATTCATTATGATTCTCTCCTTGCTATTTATTAAATTTTCTAAATGTTATATTATCATTATAAAAAGTAACTGCCCTTAACTTAAGTGACAGTTCGATTATTTTTTATATGGTCAGTTTTTAAAGGAGAATTCTTAAAATGGATCTTACTATCCCATTACAATTAGAAAGTAAAACACCAATTTACTTACAAATTTACGAATATATGAAACGAGAAATTTCTCAGGGATTACTACCTGCCGGTACACGCCTTCCTTCTCACAGAAATTTAGCGATACAACTTAATGTTAGTCGTATTACTGTTGAATCTGCTTATCAACAATTACTGGCTGAAGGTTATGTAGAAAGTAAACCGAAACGTGGGATTTTTGTTGTGGAAGTTGATATTGATGTCATTCAAAATAAACAACACGTTGCGTCAAACAGCGCTAACAATATTAAAAATGAACAATATGACTATGATTGTAGCCAAGGCCTTATTGATCAAAAAGCTTTTCCAATTACAAACTGGAAAAGAGCATTACAAGAAACTTTATTCCAGTATGAAAATGATTTATTTGCTGGAGAAGATCCTCAAGGTGAGTTCATTCTACGAGAACATATTTCAAAATATTTATATCATGCTCGCGGGGTACATTCTACACCTGATCAAATTATTATCGGAGCCGGTACGCAACCTCTTCTTTGGCTACTACTCCAACTGCTTGGTTCAAAAAAAGAATATGGAATCGAAAACCCTGGATTTCACCGTATAACTGCTATGATTCAAAGTTCTGCTCTTCCTGTTCACCCTATACCTCTAGATGATAAAGGGATTCATATTTCAGCTTTACGTGAATCAAGTGCTAATGTAGCATACGTCACTCCATCTCACCAATTTCCTCTTGGAATGATTATGCCATTATCTAGAAGGCTCGAATTATTAAGATGGGCCAATGATTGCGAAGGATATATTATTGAAGATGATTATGACGGGGAATTTCGTTATGTAGGAAAACCTATCCCCTCTTTACAGGGACTAGATTCAAATGAACGTGTTATTTATATGGGGACTTTCTCGAAATCCTTTTTACCTTCTTTACGAATGGGATATATCGTCTTACCACCTCATCTTTTAAAAATCTATAAAGCGCTTGGAGGCATGTTTAAACAAACTGTTTCTACCCTGCAGCAACTTGCCTTTGCAACCTTTATTCAAAATGGGGATTGGGAACGCCATATTAATCGAAGTCGTACGTTATATAAAAGAAAACATATTTCTTTAGTTAAATCTATTACAAACGAAATGGGCAATAACGTTCATATACTCGGTGAACAATCAGGGCTTCATATCGTACTTCATGTTCATAATGGGATGAACGAACAAGAACTTATTCATGCTGCTGCAAAACAGCGAATCAAATTGTACCCACTCTCTACATATGATACTGTACATAATTTAAGAGAGGCGTCATATGTATTACTCGGTTTCGGCAGTATTCCCGAAGATAGTATCGAAACGGTTGTCAAATTACTGAAAAAAGGCTGGTTCCCTAACTAAAAATAACTCCACGTAAGTTATACTTACGTGGAGTTATTTTCCAGGCTGTGGAGAAAGTCTTCTCCACAGCCTGTTTTTGTGTCTGAACCTCTTTTTATGTGTCAACACTGATAAAAAAGAGGAAAAGGAGAGATTTCTTATGATGGGTGCTTTAAAAAATCATCGCGATGAACGTGTATCTGTTTCTGTAGAAGAGTTAGTTCCACAAGATCATTTCCTTCGTGCGATTGAAGCGACAATTCGTTTTGATTTTATTGAGGAGAAGTTACGCCCTTATTACTGTGAAAACAATGGACGTCCGTCAATCCATCCTATCGTTTTATTCAAAATGATGTTTATTGGATATTTTTATGGTATTCGTTCTGAGCGTCAATTGGAAAAGGAGATTAAAACGAATATCGCCTACCGTTGGTTTTTAGGGTTTTCTCTATCAGATACTATTCCAGATCATTCTACAATCAGTTGGAATCGCCGTACCCGTTTTATTCATACAAATATTTTCGAAGAAATTTTTGATGAGATTGTGAGGCAAGCGACGGAGAACCGGATGGTGGGAGGACGTGCACTGATGACAGATTCTACACATATTAAGGCCAATGCTAATAAAAATAAATTTGTACATAAATATAAAAAAGAAAAGGCAAAGTTTTATATAGATGAACTAGAAGCTGCGGTAATCGAAGATCGTGAGGTACACGGAAAAAAGAATTAAAACCTAGAAAGGAAAGTGATACCCCTACTAAAAAAACTCGTATAAGCACTACGGATCCAGATAGTGGATTTTTAATGAGAGATGGAAAACCGAACGGTTTTCATTTCTTAGATCATCGTACAACTGATGCGAAGTACAATATCATTACAGATACCTATATAACGGCTGGAAATATGGCAGATTCCGAGCCGTATTTAGCACGTCTACAAGCTCAAATTAATAAATTCGGATTTAAGGTGGAAGCTGTAGCTCTTGATGCAGGCTATTTTACAGGTTATATCTGTAAGAAATTATCAGAAAGAAATATATTTATGGTGATGGGGTATCGCCGATTTGGAAAGCGAAATAAAGAAGTACCGAAAAGCCAATTTAAATATGTAGAAGAAATGAATGCATTTGCTTGTCCGATGGGATGTATTTTAGAGTATGCGACAACGGATCGCGAAGGATATCGTCAATATAAATCGAATCCAGAAGACTGCGCTGTTTGTCCGCTACGTGAGGTGTGCTTTTCAAAGAAACAGAAACAAAAAGTTATCACTCATCATGTATGGGAGAAATATAAAGATATCGCTAGAAAAAACAAGCTAACAGTTACAGGGAAAAAGTTGTATAAAGTACGCTGTTCAACTATAGAGCGAAGCTTTGCGGACGCCAAAGAACTCCATGGCTATCGATATGCTCGGTTTCGGGGGCTGAAGTCTGTCCAAATGCAGGCTTATCTCACCTCAGCTTGTCAAAATATGAAAAAAATAGCCCTCCATCTGACCAAAAAGGGTCTGGTGGAGGGCTATTTTTCTAAATTCTATTATTTTATGTTGTTTTCATTTGCTAAAATCAAAAAGATTTCAGAGTGTTGGGAACCCTAAAGGGTTTCCCAACACTCTGAAAAATAACTCCACGTAAGTTATACTTACGTGGAGTTATTTTCATTCACTATTTTTCTGATACTTGCCCTGATTTTGCTGTCCTTCCTGGACGCTTTACACCAGTTGTTTCTGTTGAATAAGAAGCTTCAATTATAGCACTTGGATCTACAGAGAGAACGAGATCTTTCATTTTTGGATAAATGAAACGGTTTGTAATACAATAAATAATTCTCTGGTGCTCTCCTAAAAAACCACCTTCTCCATGTAGATACGTAACAGACAGTTGTAATTCTTTCATAAGCAGTTCGCCAATTTCTTTATTTTTATTCGAAATAATCATGACGCTCTTTCCTTGATTAATACCGTCTAATATGAAATCTATCATCTTCGTAACAATATAGAAAATTGCTAATGAGAACATCGCTTGCTCAATTGAAAATAAAATAGCAACAAATACAAAGATAACTGCATTTACAGCAAGTAAAAATGTACTAATTGGTACTTTAAAATGCTTGTTCATCCAAACAGCTAACATTTCTGATCCATCAATTGCTCCGCCCATTTTTACAACAATCCCAACACCAACACCAAATAGAACTCCTCCATAAAGTACAATTAATAATTCCGAAGTCGTAATTGCTGGAAATGGTTTTAAATAAATCAATCCGAGTGTTGTAACAACATTTGCATAGGATGTGCGGATGAAAAACTTCTTTCCCATTACTTTTGCAGTAAATAGTAAAATCGGGATATTAAGTCCTAAAAACACTCCGTAAAGCGGTAATCCAGCAACTTTATTTGCCATAATAGCAATCGCGGTTACCCCACCGTCTACTAAGCCATTAGGCGCTAAAATAAGCTCTAGTGAACCCGCTACAATAATGGAGCCAATTGTTAATAATACGTATTCAAATAATTTTTTCATTCATTACCCCCAAAACTTATATATTTTCTTAGTATTATCATAACTAAATTTTTTCGCGAATACAAAGAAATTGCTTTATATACACACATTTTTCACCTTTTTGGTAATTCTTATGTAGCATTGCTAGCTTTCATACAGAAATAATTACAACCCTAAATTCCCCCTCATACTTACATTATGTTATATAATTAATTTATCGAATTTACAGAATAAAAGGAGAATCTACATGTTACAACAATTATTCACTTCTCCAATCCTATCCGCCCAAGCACTACATCCAAGCTATGAAGACCATGCAAGCGACGTGTTTCTCGTAAAAACAGCGGCTGAAGAAGTTATCGTTCGCTCTTCAAAAATGACTGAAGAGCCAAACAATGATTTTTGGTTGGGATGCCAAAACCTATTTGGAATTGATCCAAGAAATGTACATCATTTAGAAACGGTTCACACATTATTGAAAAAACACACTACCATACCCATCCCGACTATTTTACAAAAACATGTTTTAGATGGACGAGAGTATGTTATCGCCGAAAAACTAGCAGGAAATACGCTTCAATCATTTATTGGACAACCTGATTCTATTTTATTCAGCCTTGGAAAAGGACTAGCAGAGATTCATTCATTTAAAGCTAATTTCGCAGGAAACCCTTCTGGTACTTTCCAAGTTCCACTTGAAGAATTTAAATCTCATATTTTAAAAGTAAGCAAGAACCTTGTGAATATATTTTATTCCGATAATATGAGTATACATAACGCATTTCATACGTTTGAATCACAGCTCTCTTCCTTGCCGTCACCGAAGGAATCTACACTCGTTTTAATTGATATGGATCCTACTCAGTTTTTATCAGATGGAGAATCTATTACTGGTTTAGTAGATACAGAAGCTTATGCAATTGCTCCACGAGAGTTCGATTTTATCGGATTAGAATATGTACTTACAGAAAAAGAGGCTCATGCTTTTAAACAAGGTTATGAAACCATTATGCCTATTCCTTGTCTTGAAGAATGTAGACAACCCTACCGATATTTATATCGCTTATTATCTGTTCAAGGTAGTGTGGAATTAGAAAAGTGGTTATGTCACCCATCCTATTTTTAAAACGATTGTGAGGAATTGTGAAATGAATATTGAAAAAAAGAAATCTTTAACAGCAAACGAAATTCAGCAAATGAAAGATTTATCTCATATTTGCGGACAACACGATCAAATTGATTACTCGTCAGATTTACATATAAACTTTTTAACTGCTCGTAATAAAGAAGAGATAAATGATTTTCTATTTTATGATGATACACAATTAATCAGTGCATTAAGTATGTATGACTTTGAAAGACCGACAAAACTGGAGTTAATAGGGTTTGTCCATCCGAACTATAGGAAACAACATATAGGCACTACTCTTTTACAAACCGCAATGAAAGAAATACGAATAAGGGAGGCAGATGAAGCTCTTCTTATTATGAATGGGGATTCTGCTTCTGGGAAAGAATTTGCAAAACAAATGAAGTTACCTTATTTATATAGTGAATATAGTATGGAGTTCAAAGCAAAAGAAGTGCAAAAAACAACAAAGAATACTATACAGCTCACTCTTGCATCTTCAGAATCACTTCTTAATCTTATTGAAATTTCCAGTAAAGCCTTTGGAGATTCTGTAGAAAATACCGCTACATGGTTACAGAAAATGATGAATTCACCTTCCCATCAAGTTTACAGTGCCCTTATCGATGAAAAAGTGATAGGAACGATTACCGTTACTGAGCAAGAGCAATCTACTACACTATCAGGATTCGCAGTTCATCCTTCTTATCAAGGTAAAGGATATGGTAAAGATATTCTTAGTTATATGGTACATACCCTTATTACAGAAGGAGTTTCAACAATTGAATTAGACGTCGAAACGAAAAATAACAATGCTTTAAAACTATATACACAATGTGGTTTTGAAATTAAAACGAAGCATGACTATTATAATTTAATGAATTTTGAGGAGAATACATATGTCTAAAAAACTAATTTATTCTGATTATGATGTTTTTGCAGACATCTATAATAAACATTGGGGACATTTTGCAGAACACTCTTATCCAGCCTATCATAAATTCGTTTTACAAGATGCAGCTTCCCACTCCCGTATATTAGACCTTTGCTGCGGGACTGGATATCTTACTAGGAAACTAATTGATAATAATTTTATAGTAACTGGTATAGATGGTTCTGCTCAAATGATTGAACACGCACGTCAAAACGCGCCAGATGCATCCTTCATCGTCGATGATGCACGCTCTTTCAAAGTAAATGAGAAATTCCACTATGTCATTTCAGCCGGTGATAGCTTAAATCATATAATGAAATTAGATGAGCTAAAAAACACTTTTCATCATGTTTATTTAGCATTATATGATGGAGGTACATTTGCATTTGATATGAATATGGAGAAAGGTTTTCTTGAAAGTTGGAGTGCGTCCTTTCATATTTCAGAACGCGAATATGTTTGTACCATCGATTCCACTTATGATAACGAAATTCACAGAGCAGAGATGAATTTCATTCTATTTAAACATGACATAAATGATAATTGGAAAAGAAGTGACTTTTCTTTTGAGGAAGCTTGTTACTCCAATGAAGAAATAATTTCTTCGTTGGAATCTGTAGGATTTAAAAACATTCAACTACATGGTACAAATAGAACATTTTTCATTTGTCAAAAATAAAAAAACTGAATCATAACGATTCAGTTTTTCTTAATATATTTACAACAGCAGTCATTTCATTATTTTCTTTATAAACACGTGGAATTCTTCTGTCTAACATACATGTAACTTCATAGTTAATTGTCCCTAACATATCTGCTATTTCTTCTACCGCAATTTCTTCTTCGCCTTGTTTACCATAGAATACAACTTCATCTCCAACTTGTACTGGCATTGCTTTCGTAACATCAAGCATAAGCTGATCCATACAAACACGGCCAATAACAGGTACTCGTACTCCGTTTATTAGTGCATGTCCTTTATTAGACAACTGACGATTATAACCATCCGCATAACCAATCGGTACAGTTGCAATCCATTCTTCACCCGTTGTTACATACGTATTTCCATAACTAACACCACGTTTTTTCTTCGCATGTTTAACATGAGCTATTTTTGATTTTAAAGACAACGCTGGTTTTAAAGCTACAACAGTATGATCAACTTCTTTTGAAGGATACATTCCATAGATTCCAATACCGACACGAACCATATTTTGAAATGTGTTGCTAAGTTCCATTGATCCTGCACTGTTTGAACTATGAATATATGGAAAATGAATTCCCAATTCTTTTGCTGTATTTACAGCTTTTTCGAATAAACCTGTTTGCATATTCGTATATGCTTTATCAGTTTCATCAGCGGTAGAGTAATGTGTAAACATTCCTACCACTTCCAGATACTCCATACGGTTTAATTCTTCTAAAAATGGTTTCACTTCTTCTTCTTGTAAACCGATACGACTCATTCCTGTATCAATTTTCACTTGAATTTGTACTTTCTTTTGAAGACGGTTTGCAATTTCATTTATACTTTGTAAATCTTCAATTCTATAAACAGTCATCATAACGTCATATTGAATTGCATCTTCCACAGCTGCTACTGATGTATAGCCTAAAATTAAAATCGGGACAGTGATTCCAGCTTCTCTTAATTCTATTGCTTCATCTACAAATGCAACTGCAAGTTGGTTTATTCCTGCTTCGATAGCAGATTTGGCAACTTCAACTGCTCCG
This sequence comes from Bacillus sp. CDB3, assembly GCF_002081505.1. Taxonomy (NCBI): domain Bacteria; kingdom Bacillati; phylum Bacillota; class Bacilli; order Caryophanales; family Bacillaceae; genus Bacillus; species Bacillus sp. CDB3. The sequence goes on from NZ_ALBR01000060.1 coordinate 134,249, forward strand.
TGGCCATACCCATTCGCTTTTACAGCAGCCATCATTGTAATATTTTCATCATTCACACGTTTTTTAAATTCTTTTACATTATGTTTTACAGCATTTAAGTCAACTTCAACAATTGTATCTCTTCCATATTTCAAGCTCATTGGTCTAACTCCTAACTCAATAATTACATTCCATTCTATTTCACGTTTCATATGACCTTTTACAATATAATACTTTTCAATATGCTAGTCAAACTACTAGAATTTTCGGAATTTTGAGTATGATATAATACCCTTAAGAAACTATTATATACGGAGATGAGGAGAATTACAATGTTTGTACAATCTGCGTTGCACCAACTTAAAGTTGCTGTCGATACTTCTATTCAAATACTGAACCAATATACTGAAAGTGATTTAATAATAAAACCGATTGCATCAAAGCGTTCATTATTTGAAATGTATACACATCTTCCCCTTATTTCCCATGCGGATTTACTCGTATTAAATGGTATTTCGGAAAAAGAGTTACATACCTTTTATATAGAACAAACACCAAAAACAATTACTCAAATGCAACAAACGATGATACAGGGGTACGATTTACTTTCTAAAACTTTTTTATCCTATTCCAATGAAGAATTAGCGGAAATTATGACTGCTTATTGGGGTATTTCTTACTCTCGATTCGAGTGGTTGCTTGAAATTGTTGCACATTTTTATCATCATCGCGGTCAAATTCATATTTTATTGTGCGAGCACATTAAAGATCCTAACATACCTTTATTTCAATAAAGGTATGTTAGACGACATGAAACTTCTCTAAGGCAAATAAAATACCACCTTCACTCGCCTTCTTTGTAACGAAATCTGCTCTTGTTTTTAACTCTTCTCCGCCATTCCCCATCGCAATTCCTAATCCTACATACTGTAACATCTCAATATCATTCCCACCATCTCCAAAAGCAATTGCTTCTGATTTACAAATGTTTAGATGTTCCAATAGCTTTTGAATTGCAGTTAGCTTCGATACTTTATTATCTTCCAACACATTCATAACGTAACCATGAAAACGTTCAAACGTAAGTGCTGGATATCTTTCAAAGAATTTTTGAGCTTCTGTTTCATCAGCATACAGACATACACAATAAATCTCTTCTGATAAGTTTCTAACTTTGTCAGGATAATGCTCTAAATTTAACGTTTCATTTAATGCTCGTATTACACGTTCGTCTTTTGAGGCAATACCATTCATTACAAATTCTTCTGTAAAATAAGAAACACTATGACCATGTAATTCAGCAAAACTTGAAATATCATGAAGAATTTCACTTGAAAGTACCGATTTATGTACAACTTCATCAGCACATTTTATATGTGCACCATTTGCAGAAATAAACGTATTTATGCCCAGCTCTTTAAATTGTGAGCATAAACTATATGGTCTCCCTGTTGTAACAACTACGTGAATTCCTTTATCTATTAACCTTTGTATCGCTTCTTTTGTGCTTTCATGCATACTTCTATCAATCTCGCTTAAAAGAGTACCGTCAACATCAAAAAATACGACTTTGTACATATCCTCTTACATTCCATCTAAATGATTTATATCATTTATAAAATGAATAGTTTTCTGTTTATCCGTAAGTTCAATCAAACTAATTCCCGTATCTCCCATTTTAAAATAATAGTCCATGCTAATTGGCATTTGGAAAAACGCTCGTAAAATACTATTTATTACACCACCGTGTGCAACAATTGCAATTCGGTCATATGTATTCTCTGTCACGATTTTAGAAAAGATTCCTTCTATTCTCATTCTAAATTCAATAAATGATTCCCCATTTTCAAAACGATCATGAAGAAATTTTGGCTCTGGATATTTTTTCGCTTCTTCAAATGATAACCCTGCCTGTACCCCATTATTAAACTCCATTAACTCTTCTTCTAGTTGAATTGGGCACTGAATCGCTTCAGCTAATGTTTCAGCCGTTTCTCGAGCACGTTTTAATGTGCTTGCCCAAATGAAATCTGGCGGAAAATCCGCTTTCACTTTCTGTACAAGTCTTTGTACTTGCTGTCTTCCCTTTTCTGTTAATTCAAAGTCAGCTCGTCCTTCATGTACATTTAAAATGTCGGCTTCTGATTCTCCGTGGCGTATTAGTAGTATTTGCATGCTTATTCCCCCTTATCAACTTAAAACCAAGATTAGATTTTAACATATTATTAAAAATTTTCAAAACAACAAAAGCAATCCCCATTCTAAAATGAATGAAAATTGCTTTTGTTAACACCTATTTTTCATCTAAACTAGCTTTAGACCTTCCTCCTACTCCCCAATGTGAACTCGGGATTTCATTCACTAAAACACGCACTCGTCCAACATCTACATCTAAGTTTTTCGCAACTGCCTCTGTAACATCAAATATTAGATTTTGAATTTGCTCCTGCTTTCTACCTTCTATTATTTGAATTTGTATAATGGGCATTTTTATCTCTCGCTTTACTATTTATTCACAAAACATCGCTACACTTCCTAAATCATCAAATTGTGCAATTATGGAATCTCCTGCTTTAAATGCAATCGCTTCAGATAATGCTCCACTTAATACAATATCACCTTTTTTAAATCCTTCATTTTGTAAACCAAGTTTATTTACCGCCCAAGCAATTGCCTCTGCTGGATGTCCCAGTACTGCTGCCCCCGTTCCAGTTGTGGCAATCTTACCATTTTTCGACATAACCATCCCTACACTAGCTAAGTCTATTTCTTTAGCATTCATCCATCTACTTCCTAATAAAAACTTTGAAGATGAACAATTATCTGCTATTACATCAGGTAATGTAAATTTAAAATTTAAATACCTGCTATCAATAATCTCTAAAGCTGGCGCAACATATTTTGTTGCCTTTAATACATCATCTGCTGTCACATTCGTTCCCTGTAAATCCTCACCTATTAAAAAAGCAATCTCTGGTTCTACTTTTGGATGAATCAATGTTTCGTATTGCAATGGCTCCCATTCGAACGCTAACATATCTTCCAATAAATATCCGTATATCGCTTCATCAATACCCATCATTTGTTGTTTTGCTTTACTCGTTAACCCAAGTTTCACACCAACTCTTTTAGAACCTTCGTTCATTTTCTGTTCAATTAAACATTTTTGTAATTTATAAGCATCCTCTACTGTTAAATCTGGGTGCTTATCCGTTACTTTTACTACTTCTTTCCTTTCCTTTTCAGCTTGAAGTAAATAGTCAATAATTTCTAAATCTGCCCCTTTCACTAAAGCCATATGTTACACCCCCATTTTTATCTTTGCTAATTCTGCCGCTACATCTAAAATCATATCCTCTTGTCCTCCAACTACTTTTCTTTTCCCCAGTTCTATTAAAATATCACGGGCATCTACATTAAATCGTTTTGCCGCTCTTTCAGCATGTAATAAAAAGCTAGAGTATACACCAGCATATCCCATTACAAGACTACCTTTTTGAATTTCTTGTGGTGCTGGCAATAAAGGCGCAACAACATCCTCAGCCAAGTCCATCATCTTATATAAATCTATATCTAGCTTATATCCCATACGATCTAAAACAGCGAGCAATACTTCTGTTTGGGCATTTCCAGCTCCAGCTCCAAGACACCGCACGCTTCCGTCAATACGTGTCGCACCTTCTTCAATTGCCGCCACTGTATTCGCTACTGCAACAGAAAGGTTATTATGACCATGGAAACCAATTTCAATATTTAAAGATTGACGCAAAGCACGGATACGTTCACGTACTTCATGAGGCAATAAAGCCCCCGCTGAATCTGTTACATAAACTGCTTCTGCACCATAACCTTCCATAAGCTTTGCTTGTTCTACTAACTTTTCAACCGGTGCAGAATGTGCCATCATTAAAAAACCGCATACTTCCATTCCTAACTCACGCGCAAATTGAATATGCTGAGCTGAAACATCAGCTTCTGTTACATGCGTTGCTACACGAACAATTTTCGCACCAATACTTGCAGCTTGCTTTAATTCATGGATCGTTCCAATGCCGGGAATTAATAAAACAGCTACTTTAGCTTGTTTACACTCATCTACTGCTGCTTCAATCAGCTTCATTTCATTAACTAACGACTTTCCATATTGTAATGTGGATCCTCCTAAGCCATCCCCATGACTCACTTCGATATAATGCATACCAGCCTCATCTAATGCCCTTGTAACAGATCGAACTTGTTCTTCTGTAAATTGATGTTTCATTACATGGCTTCCATCACGTAAACAAACTTCCGTTATCTTCACTGGCATTTCACTATTTCGCCTCATTCATTACACCTCTTTTCTTCTCCGAAATGATTTGCACGGCAAATTCTTCACCTACTTTTAATGCCGCCGCTGTCATAATATCTAAATTACCGGCATAAGGGGGAAAATAATCTCCAGCTCCTTCAACCTCTAAAAATACAGTTACTCGATTCCCATCAAACATCGGCTCTTGTTTTAAAGAATAACCCGGAACATATCGATTCACTACTTCAACCATCTTATAAATAGCTTCTTGGATAGAAAATTCATCCATATTTTCAACTTCACAATATACTGTATCTCTCATTAAAATAGGCGGGTCTGCAGGATTTAATATAATAAGTGCTTTCCCGCTGTCTGCTCCACCAACTTCTTCAATTCCACGCTTTGTGGTAATTGTAAACTCATCAATATTTGCCCGTGTACCTGGACCAGCACTTAAACTTGAAATTGTAGCAACTATCTCTGCATATGTAACATTTGCTACCTCATTAATAGCATAAACAATCGGAATCGTTGCTTGTCCCCCGCACGTAATCATATTAACGTTTTGCTTATCTACAAAATTATTATTTTGTATAGCAGGGCAAACGAACGGTCCACATGCAGCTGGTGTTAAGTCAATTACTATTTTTCCAAGTTCTCCTAATACTTTTGCATGATAACTATGTGCTTTAGCTGAAGTTGCATCAAATACAATATCAGCTAAACTTGGATTATCAATAATTGCTTGTATTCCATTATCAAAAACCTCGTATCCCGCTTCTTTTGCTCGCTTTAAACCATCCGATTCCGAATCTATTCCGATCATGGCATTCAGCTCTATGACTTCACTTTTTCTTAATTTATACATTAAATCCGTGCCAATATTACCTGATCCAATAATAGCTACCTTTACTTTCTCCACATCTATCCCTCCTTTTTCAATCCTTTAATCTATATGAAGGTAACAGAAACCGATCCGAGTGAACCGAAATCAGCTTGAATACTATCTTTACTATTTACTGAGACTGCACCAGATAACGCACCTGGTAAAATTAACTCCCCTGCTTTTAATCCAATATTAAACTCATGAAGTTTATTAGCTAGCCAAGCAACAGCTTGCGCAGGATGCCCTAATGCAGCCGCACCAGCACCCGTTGCAATTAAACTATTATTTTTATAAAGTGTCATTCCCGTTGTACGTAAATCTACTTTATCAACGCTAGAGAATGTATCACCAATTACAACTTTTGCCGACGATCCATTATCCGCCACTGTATCAGCAAGCCGAATTTTCCAATCAGCAATTCGACTATCAATAATTTCAAGTGTAGGCACTACATATTTCGTCGCCATTAGTACGTCAACATATGTAATATTAGGCCCATTTAAGTCTTCTGCTAAAACAAACCCTATTTCTGCCTCTATTTTGGGAGATACAAAGGAATTTATTGAAATTTCACTACCATTTTCTATCTTCATATCATCTAGTAAATGTCCATAATCTGGTTCATTTACCCCAAGCATCTGCTGCATCGCAACACTCGTAAGTCCAACTTTCTTTCCAATTACACAACGCCCATTCTCCAACTTTCTTTCTACTACTTCAAGCTGAATATTATAAGCATCCTTAACAGATAAATTAGCATATCTCTCAGTAAAAGGAGGTATCCCTACTCGTGAATTTTCAGCTTGTAATAGTTCATCAGCTAATTCTTTAATTAACAATTGCTTTCACCTCATTTTTTAAATTTATATATCCCCAATCAATGACATGATAACTAGCCCCCACCTAACTATTTTATTTCCATAAATGTCAGATGGGAGCTTTGAACTTTAAGTTAAAACATCACCTTTATAATTTCATCGTAACCGTCTTAGCTTCCGTATAAAATTCGAAACTATGACGTCCACCTTCTCTACCAATCCCACTTGCCTTCGAACCGCCAAATGGAGTACGTAAATCTCGAACATACCAACAATTAATCCAAAGTAAGCCTGAATCGATTTGTGAAACCACTCGTTGCGCTCGTCTAAGATTATTTGTCCAAACAACTCCAGCTAGTCCATAAATGGAATCATTCGCAATGCGAATTGCATCCTCTTCCGTTTTAAATGGAATAACAACTAGAACTGGGCCAAATATCTCTTCTTGCGCTACACGCATACTATTATCGACATCATATAGAATAGTAGGTTCATAAAAGTTTCCTTCTACTAGACTCTCCACTCTTTTTCCACCATAGGCTAATTTTGCCCCTTCTGAAATTCCTATTTCTACATAACGATCAACTGTTTCTAAATGAGATTTTGATACAAGCGCTCCCATATCTGTATCTTCAGAAAGAGGATCTCCCACTTTTATTCTTTTTACAGCCGCTACAAATTTCTCTAAAAACTGTTCATATACACTTTCTTGCACAAGTAATCTTGAACCAGCTAAACAAATTTCTCCTTGGTTCCGATAAATAGCTTCAATCGATCCTTGTACCGCTTCATCTAAATCTGCATCTTCAAATACGATATTTGCTGATTTACCCCCTAATTCTAATGAAACAGGTATTAAGTTTTCTGATGCATTACGCATAATTGTTTTTCCTGTATTACTTTCTCCAACAAATGAAATTCTTCTTACAGCTGGATGTGTTGTCATTTTTGTCCCGACAGTATTCCCTGGACCTGTAATAATATTAAGTACACCTGGAGGTAGTCCTGCATCATTTGCAATTTCACCGAGCATAACTGCACTTAATGGAGTATAGGAGGCTGGTTTGACAACAACAGTATTACCAGAAGCAAGTGCAGCTGATGCTTTCCACGTCATTTGCATAAATGGCAAATTCCAAGGAATGATTAAACTGGTCACTCCCGCGGGAGCATACTTTGCATATGACATAAAGTTATGTTTGTCATAATGCTCATGCACCATATATTTAGCCATTTCAGCAAAGAAGCGAAAATTATGAGCCGAACGTGGTATATCGAATCCTTTACTTTCTTTAATCGGTTTCCCAACATCAAGAGTTTCTATATACGCTAGTTCATCCACTCTTTCCATAATCAAATCTGACATTCTACATAAAATATTCGACCGCTCTTCCACAGGCATTTTACTCCAAATGCCGCTTTTAAATGTACGTTCTGCCACATCAATTGCTCTTTTTGTATCCTCTTCATTTGCCTTTGCAATAGAAGCAAGCTTTCTATTCGTCGCTGGATTGAACGTATCAAATGTTTCGCCAGATATGGAATCCACATATTGTCCATCAATAAACAATTTCGCATCTTTTATTTTCATTTTTTCAGCTAATAATTCTTTGTTCACCTTCCTTACCTCCTACTCCTCAATTTCTAAAACCATCTCAATTTCAATTGTTGTGTTATTGGGTAATTGAGCCATACCGACTGCAGATCGGGCGTGTTTTCCCTTTTCCCCAAAAATATCTACTAATACATCAGATGCCCCGTTCATTACTTTTGGCTGATTAATAAAATCTTCCGTACTATTTACAAAACCAAGCAGCTTTACAACTCGTTTCACCTTATTTAAATCACCTAGTTCGTTTCTCACAACACTCAATAAATTCAACATTGATTGTCTTGCTGCTTTATATCCTTCATCAATTGAAATATCCTTTCCTAATTTCCCATGATACTCATCTACCCCTTGTCCAGCAGTAAACAATAAGTTACCTACTTTTACACAACTCACATAATTTCCAACTGCTGGGCGGATAGCTGGTAGTGTGATTCCTAACTCACTTAATTTGCTCTCAGGTGTTTGTAATCTCTGCATATGCTACACCTCGTTTCTTTATATCAATATTTAAAAATCCCGCAGCATTCCCCCCAAGCATCGCTGCTTTTTGTTCCTCCGATAAACCGACTGTTTCATCAATCACTTTTCCCGGATCAACTTCTCGCAATAAAAATGGATAATCTGAACCCATGAAAATCTTTTCATGTCCAAATCTTTCAATCATATATTTCAAATTAATAGGATCATAATTTAAAGAATCAAAATAAAATTTCTTTGCATAATAACTAGGAGGGTATGTAGTCAACCTTAAATGTGGCCATACTTTCCATCCTTGATCTAATCTTGGCAAAATATATGGGAAAGATCCTCCCCCATGTGCAAAACAAACCTTTAACCGTGGAAATTTCTCCATTATCCCACTACATATTAGTGTAGCTGCCGCAAGTGCTGTTTCACTTGGCATCCCAACTGTATACATAAAATTATGATGTGGCATTCTATCGCGCCCCAATGTTTCCCATGGATGAATAAAAATCGGAACTTGCCATTTTTCAGCCATTCGAAAGAATTCAATAAACGATGGATCATCTAAATTTTTACCATTTACGTTTGTGCCAATTTCAATACCATGTAAATTTAATTCCGTTATACAACGCTCCATTTCACGAATTGCAGTTTCTCCATCTTGCATCGGAACTGTTCCTAACCCTACAAAACGATCTGGATGTGCTGAAACTGTTTCTGCAATAAAATCATTTTGAATACGTGCCATACTTTCGGCTTCCTCTGGTTTTGCCCAATACGAAAATGTGACAGGGATTGGCGATAAAACTTGAATATCTACACCTTCACGGTCCATATCTTCAATTCTTTTCTTAGGGCACCAGACTTGGTCTGTAACGTCACGAAAGTTTTTACCTCCAACCATAATACTTGCACCACATGTACAAGTCCGATTTAATATCGGCCAACGACCGCCACCAAACTTCTCTTCAAAATCCGGAAAAGTTTCAGGAATAATATGTGTATGAAAATCTATTCGCACTTCCATTCCTCCACTTCTTCTGGCATAATGTGACCGCAGTTCTTACACGCTCGAATTTCCTTATTTGAATTAAAACTATGAATTGCTTCTTTTACTTGTTTTTCGATATCATTTAATTGAACACGTACACGATGCATTTCATGATTACACTCGTCACAGAACCAAACGAAATCCTCAAGTTCTCCTTGGCTACGTTTTCTTTCAATTACTAGCCCAAATGTATTAGCAACACGATGTGGTGAATGTGGTACCATTGCTGGCAGCATAAATACATCCCCTTCTTTTACTGTGACGACTTCCCGCTTACCTTCCTCTGTAATACACTCCACATAACATTCACCTTTAATTTGATAGAAAAATTCATCTGAAGGATCTACGTGGAAATCACGTCTTCTATTTGGACCACCTAATATCATGGCGATAAATTCCGAATCTTGCCAAATAACTTTATTATTTACTGGCGGCTTCAATAACTCCTTATTCTCATCAATCCATTTTAGTAAATTAAAAGATTGCAATGTTTTAGACATATTATTTCCTCCTCTTTATTCCTTCTATTTATATCGTTTTAAAAGACTAACCAAGTAAAGAGCTAGACTTTTGCAACTCTCCATGACATACATAATTTCTAATTCTTGTTGAAGATATTCGCTCACCTTCTTCACAGCAAACATCTTTCACTATAGAAATATTGAAGTGTTCTCTTAGCAGCTCTATATTACCTTCTCGATTTTTTCCGAACCTAAAATCTTGACCAATATAAATGTCTACAGGATTTAGCCTTTTTAAATCTTGAACAAAACAGCTCGCACTTTTTGTTATATATGACTCATCAAACCGAATTACAATCACATGTTCAACACCGAGATTTTGAAGACGTTTCACCTTCTCTTCAATGGCTGTTAATATTTGCGCCCCTTGAAAATAAGAACGTGGTGGTGGATCAAATGTATACACAACATTTGTTATCTTTAATTCCTTTGCCTTCTCGACAGCATTTTTAATAACAGTTTGATGGCCTTTATGTACACCATCAAAAGCACCAATTGAAACAATTGATTTCGTTAATTCAGGTATACACTGCTCATGTATATAAATGATTCTCATCTCTCTTCTTCTAGAGTTAGATTTCTAAATAACCAAATTCCTTTGAAATCAAATTTGCTGTATTCATCACACTTTGAATTATGATTTCACGTTTACTTCCCTGCATATATGATATGGGACCAACAATATTAAGCGCCGCAATAGTTCTGCCAGTATAAGATCGAATTGGAGCAGCAATTCCATATAGTCCATGTTCATTTTCATTATCACTAATTGAATATCCTTGTTTACGAATCTTCTGTAACTCCACTTGGAATTGTTTCACGCAAGTAATTGTATTAGGGGCTCGTCGTAAAAGTTCTTTTTCTGACGTACATTCTAATGAAGATGAATGAAACGAAAGCAACACTTTCCCTGTACTTGTACAATATGCAGGCTCTCTTGATCCAACATGTGTTGAAATTTGAACTGATTCTCTTGATGACACTTTCAAAATAAATACGACATCACCACGATCATACATACCAATATGCACAGTCCCATTAAAATTTCTAACCAGCTCTTCTACAAGTGGAATTGCTCCGCTATAAATCTCTTGCTGAAACATAACCTGGTTTCCCCACTCTAACAATTTCCAGCCTAATCTATATTTTCTTTGCTCATCTTGAATGAGCATTCCTTCTGCACACAACGTACGAACAAGGTGATGAACCGTACTTGCATTCATATTTAGTTTTTCCGCTATTTCAGAATTACCTAGTACAGGCTCATCACTCGTAAAACAATTTAGAATTTTACAAATTTTACTGATAGAAGCGATCAAATCATTTACCTCCCCTATTCCAGTTACAGTTCTCTAGTTTTAGATGTTGTTAAAAATATAAGAAGATTTACATCCTAACAGTAAAATTCTTGTTATCATCTGTTGCTCCTTCCTTTTCCAAACAAAAAATGTAAGCGCAAACATTTTTATTTAACTTAAAGCACCTTCAGATGAACTTGATTGCAAAGCATTGTTTACTAGGGAAAACGTTTGTTGTTTTTTGTACGCATTATAAAACATTCCCATTTTACGCACCGGATCTCCAGAATAATAACGCTCATATTGTAATAACCGTTGTCCAAAAGCTTCTCCACATAAATCCCATGCTAATTTAAATAAACGAACTCGTTCCTCAGAAGATACTCCTTCACGCCCGATATAGTATTTTTCCATATCGTCTTGAATTTCTGGATTCATAAAATCTGCACCTGTCGGTGACATTAATAATCCACCAGCACCAATAGTTTGAATAATTTCAATTGCACGTGGATACATTTTAGGTAATAAACTGCGTATCGTATCAAGTGGCAACCTTGCAGGAATAACTTCTCCATATGGATTCGTTTCATATTCATACTCAGCTACTTGTAAGAGCGCACGTATCGTTTCTACATCTTGCATAAGCTCTGCTAACTGGTTTTGTACATTCAAAAATCCATCTACTCCTATCGAATCTGCTAATTTCATAGCTACTTCAGCAGCGAAAGAAAGCTTTACTAATCCTCTTACTCCAGATTGATGCGCTGGTTGATGACCAATTCCCGTTTTAGGATACAATTGATTCCCAGCTTCTATATTTTGATAAATAAATACTTTATCCCATGGGATAAACACATTATGAAATACTAGTAATGCATCCATTTCCTCAAACCTTGATGCAAGAGGATGATCAAATAAAGAACGTTTTCCATCTTGCATTGGCTCACGACAAAGAATTCTTAGTCCTGGTGCATCAATTGGTACTGCAAAAGAGATTGCATGACGTTCATCACCTGGCTTAAAACTTGGATAGGAATATATAATTACCTCGTCTGTAATTGGAGCAAGTGTCGCTAACATTTTAGCACCACTAACATACATCCCTTCTGCTGTTTCACTTACTACACCTAAATGCATCGTTTCATCTTCTTGTTGATGAGAAGCCTTACTACGATCATTTTGCGGATTAATAATCGCATGTGTTAAAAATAAATCATTATCCCGTATATGTTTATAATAATTCTTTATATTCGTTCCCCATTCTGGATTGAACTTCTCAAAAAACCAAGAATTACTTGCCATTGAAGTCACTGTTACATTTAAAAAATCTGGTGTTCTTCCCATTAAACCGAAGGTAGCTTTTGCCCATACTTCAAATAATTCACGACGTGCTTTTAAATCCTCATAATTTTTTGGCACTAAAAAGGCATTTGAGACCCTTTCGCCTGTCTCTTCGCATATATGAGTAATCTTATCTTGATATTCTGGATTGTGCTGCATATCATATAAGTTAGCAATTTGTAAAATAGGTTCGCGAAAGACATCTTCATTTACTACATCCGTTACTTTTCTTCCACCAATCCAAATTTCAGGATTTCTTTTTCGCAATCCTTCAATATACTGTTCCCCTGTTCTAATTGCCATTCTTTCCCCTCCAATTTCCCATAATAATATACTAAAAAGTTTAAAAACTCCATTAGATGACTGAATTTTCAATTATTATATCAATTTTAATTTGTTCAAGTTCCCCTTAATTTCACATTATGAAATCTTATTATTTTTTTAGAAAACATGAAAAAGGAACGGTTTCCCGTCCCTCACCCATTCACTTTCTCTGCATCATTCCAATAATACTTACTAAACGCTTCCGTTAACACATCAATAGTGTTATATAATTCATCTAACGTATTATCAACACCACCAACTTCAATTAACATCGCATTTTTAGATAAATCTTGGTTATAAACCCCATTTCCATCTTTTTTATACTTCGGAAAAATCCCTCTACTTAATCCGTAATAGTTTTCATCTAAATAGCTATTGATCGCCCTTGCGATTTTTTCATTTTCAGCACGCCCTTCGTTTTCCATCCCAATAATAAAATATAATCTTGCATACGATTTCCCGTTAATGACTTTTGTTGTTACCTTCTTTCGCTGATCATCACGATGTATATCAATCGGAAACGCAATTTTACTATTTTGTGCTAATGCTTCTTTTACATATCCATGAGATGCTTTATACGACTGATACCATACCCATTTTTTACTTGCTAGTAAATCACCCATATTCGTTTTATCATGAATTACTGGAATTCCTTGTCCTTCAAGTTGCTCCTTAAAACGGTTCCCTAATAAGGACACATTTACATCTGGACTCGATGGATCGGTAGCCCCTGGTAATAACGGAAAGAAGGATTCCCAGCTATGTGTATGGTAAATATATACCGCGCTTTCTCCCTTTTTTGTCCCGTTCTTTTTTTGCACTGGATTCTTCTTTTCCGCTTCTGTAACTTTGTCTTTTGCTACTTCTCGTTCTTTCGTTACTTCTTCAATTGGTACACTAGATTCATTAGGAATATTCGTATAGTTCGTCCCTTCACCAGCTACGATAATGTTAGAATAATATTTTGACATACCGGGTACTTCTTTACCAACAAACGTTCTTAAATCTTTAATTTTTAAATCCGTCGCGATAGAGAATAGTAAACTTCCAACTGAGTCTCGTTTATATTTTTTAAAATAATCATATCCATAGTAATGATTCTCACTTTCTATCATTTGAACAAACCCTTGCATCGATACTTTTCCAAACCACTGATTCGCATAATAAGATTTCATTGTATGTAAAAGTGACGTCACAATCGACGCAATAATAATTACTACTAGTGCATATAAAAAGAGTAATGAAATTAGTTTCTTTCCATGTATACGAGTTGCATACTTTTTCACTGTATCACCTTCTTTATACATGAATATGTACAAGCTTTATGTAATATACGCACAAAAAAAAGAGAAATGGCATCCCATTTCTCTTTCTCACTCTTATTGTTCTTTACCTGTATCATTTGAAGGTAGTTTCTTCGCTTGTTTTTCTTTAAAGATTTCTCCGATTGCCCCAAGTGTACCAAGTGTTTCAATTGCATTAGATGGAATAAAGACTTTATTTGCTGGCCCTTTCGCAACCTCAATCAATGATTCAAATGATTTATAAGCAAGTACGCGCTCATCTAAATCTGCTGCGCGAAGTAATTCAATTCGGTTTTGTTCTGCTTTTGCGATTTCTTCAATCGCTCGTGCTTCCCCTTGTGCTTCTAATTCTTTTGCTTCTTTAATACCTTCTGCTTCACGAATACGTGCTTCTTTATCCCCTTCAGCCATCAAGATTTTACTTTGTTTTTCACCTTCAGCACGAAGAACTTTATCTTGTTTTGCAGCTTCCGCTTCTAAAATGATCGCACGTTTATTACGTTCTGCTTTCATTTGTTTTTCCATCGATGCTTGCACATCTTTTGGCGGGTTAATATCTACTACTTCAACACGTTCAATACGAACGCCCCATTTTTCTGTTGCTTCGTCAAGCGCTAAGCGAATTTCTGTTGAAATTTTCTCACGACCTGATAATGTTTCATCAAGTTCCATTTTACCAATAATTTGACGCATAGTTGCAGAAGTAATATTGCGAACACCATATTCATAATTAGAAATACCGTATGTCGCAAGTTCTGGTTCAACAATTTGATAGAAAATAATTGTATCAATTTCTACTTGTACATTATCTTTCGTTATTACCTTTTGCGGTGGTACATTCGTTTGTTGAATACGTAAATCATGATATACACGAACGCGATCTACAATCGGGATTAAAATATTTAATCCTGGGTGCATAATGCGTTGAAATTTACCAAACCTTTCAATAACCCCAACTTTTTGCTGTGGGATAATTTTAATCGTCAATGCAACAAATACAACGACAATCAATGCGAAAATAATCGTTAACGTTAATGCTACTACCATATTTATTCACTCTCCTTTTTTACTTGTAAAATAGTACTATGCCTCTTTATAACAACGACTTTTTCTCCAGCATCAATAGGAGTATCCGAAATAGCTGTCCAAGTATCTCCATCCACTTTCACAATACCGTTCACTTCACTTGTAATCGCTTGCATAACAATTCCCTTTTTACCAACAAGTTTATCTACTGTATCAGTAAAACCTTTTGCTTCTCGAAAGTTTTTTGAAATTCTTTTCGTAAAGAAGGTCAATGTTAAACTGACAATCGCACCAGCAACAACTTGTAAAAATAGTGCATCAGGAGCAAACAAAGCAATAAGACCTCCGACAACAGCCCCAATCCCAAGCCAAAGCATGTAAAACGTAATCGACAACATTTCTGCGATAAATAAAATACCTGCTATTATGAACCAAATCACCCATCCGGCCATATGCAACCCTCACTTTCTTTCTCATTTTCTATATGTATATGAAGAAAAGAATGGTTTATCCGCCCTTTCTCGTAGAGGGGCGTTTGCTACAAGCTATTATATATATTCGCTGTTACAACAAGCATTAATAAAATACTATATTAATATATTCTTCATTATACATGAAAATCCCTTTCAAAAAATGACAAAAAATTTAATTCTTTCAAAATTATATTTTTAAAATTATAATTATTCTAACTGAAAAACCATTATTTTTTGGAAGGTGGTATTCTTATTGCCGAAACGCTCACTAGCTTTCTATTTAGGCTCCAAAATGTGTATTACCCTTGCTGACATTGTATACATAATGATTATTACAACTCACATCTATATTACAACTAAATCAGCTACAATTACCGCTCTTTTTCCATTATTACAAGTAATCACAAATCTTATCGCGAACACATCTGCACCACTTATAATGAATCGTTTTCCATCTTATGCATTGCTATATACTCTACAATGGATTAAAACAGCTCTTTTAATATTGTTAATGATATTATTTCCTATTCTATCAACAAACATTTCTGCTCTTTTAACTTTTGTTATTTTCATTTCATTATGTAGTGGCTGGAGTGCGCCTTTACTATACGCCGTTATCCCACGCTTAACACCACAAGAAAAATTAGTAAAAGTAAATAGTGTCTTTTCCTTTTCAACACAAATTATACAAGCCGCTGCTTACTCATTTACAAGTATAATTGTTCTTCTCATTGGCGTTACTTCGACACTTATGATTAATAATCTATTAATGATTTTCGGATGTATTATATTACACCTTTCATTACAATCTGTACAAGCTGAACGAGTAGCAGAACCCACTTCTTCGAAAACTACTGCATTATTAGAGGGATGGAAACTGTTATTTCAACACCCGTCTCTACGCACAGTTACACTTATGGACTTAATTGAAACTTTTGCAGGAACGATATGGATCGGTGCTATTACGATGGCATATGTAACTACTGCTTTACATAAAGGCGAAGAATGGTGGGGATATATTAATACAAGTTATTATGTCGGAACATTAATTGGCGGAATATTGGCATGGAGAATGAGTACATATATTCAAAATAATTTAATACGCTCTATGGCGATAGGATCTCTTATGTTTAGTATTCTTACATTTTTATACGGTGTTACGAGCAGCGGAATTATTGCCTTATTCCTTTGTGTTCTAATGGGACCTTGTTATCAAATTAGAGATATTTCTCAAACGACGGTTTTACAATCAAGTGTCGCTCCTTCTTTATTGTCCAAAATGTATACGGCTCACGGTGCACTTCTCTCAACCGCTTCTGGTCTTTCTATGCTAAGTGTTGGCATAATTACTGACATTTTCGGTGTTCGTACTATTTATATCATCGCTTCTTTTCTTATTTTATGTTCTGCTTGTTTGTCTTTTAGCTTATTAAAGTATCAAAAAACGCAAAAGAAAGATATTTCTTTTTAATCTATATAACAAAAAGGACAGGGATTCCCTGTCCTTTTATATGTTCTATTTACGATAAATTCGGAATCTTTCTGTGTTTTGTCGCCTGTTCAAAAGCGTATGCTAGTTTAATTAATATTCCTTCACTAAAAGCAGCACTTGCAAGAGTAATTCCAAAAGGTCTCCCGCTTTCCATATATCCCGCAGGCATTGCTATAGATGGATAACCTGCTTTTGCACATATAGTGGATCCTATATAGGATGGGAACAGAATCGCATCGAGTTTATATTTTTCCAAAGCAAAATCAATACCTTGTCCTTGAGAAAAATATATATCTTCTAATCTTGCGTTTAAATATTCAGGATTTCTTAACGTGTTAGGAAAATCTATTCTTCTCTCTAACTTAGTTTGTCCATATTTCAAAGCCCTTTCTGCTATATTTTCATTAAACTCTATTAATTCCAACATAGAATGTACTGGAGTGGTAGAAGGTAATTTAGAAAGATAGTTATCTAAGCTATGCTTCAGTTCATAAAGCGGAACTCCCCAGCTCCATTCTCTATGAAAAGATGGAATATCAATATCTTCTACTATTATCGCTCCCTTACTACGTAAAACTTGAATCGTTTCCTTAAACAATTTTTCATCGTACTCTCCAGATTCATAATAATCTTTTGGCGCATTGCTAAATACACCAATCTTCGCCCCTTTTAAACCGTCAGCATCGAGGTAAGTTGTATAATCTTGATATACCATTCCTTCACTTTTATGAGTAGCTACATCCTTCTCATCCACCCCAGTTAGACTCCCTAGCAAAATAGCAGCATCTGTTACTGTTCTAGCAAATGGCCCAGCTGTATCTTGTGAATAAGTGAAAGGAATAATTCCACTACGACTAATTAACCCAACAGTCGGCTTAATACCTACAACTGAGTTTTGAACAGCCGGGCTCAAAATAGAAGCATCTGTCTCTGTTCCAACGGATAATACAGTAAAGTTAGCGGCAACTGCTATAGCAGACCCTGTACTTGAGCCACCAACGAACATATCATCCTCTCCTGTACCGTAAGGATTAATTGTTTGACCACCCCTAGCGCTATATCCAGCCCACATTTCAAAAGACATTCCATTTGCTAACTCTGTCATATTTGCTTTTCCTATTATCACTGCTCCTGCTTCTCGCAGTTTTTTTACGAGAAATGCATCTTCACTACTTATATTTTGTTCTAAGGCAATTGTACCTGCACTTGTATGCATTGAGTCATTCGTTTCAATATTATCCTTAAGTAAAACCGGTATACCATGTAATAGACCCCTTACACCTTTTGTCTTTCTTTCATGATCTAATGCTTCTGCAATAAAGATAGCATCTGGATTAATTTCTAAAATTGAATTAATTTTCGGTCCATCTTGGTCATACTTTGCGATTCTATAAAGATAATACATGACTAGTTCTTTTGAAGTTAACTGCCCATCTTCCATTTCCTTTTGAATATCATGAATTGTTAATTCTTTTTGCAATAATGTATTAAACTGGATTTCCATATTCGTTCTCCTTTTATAAGCCCTTTTATTGATGACGCGTATCTATTATTTTTTCATTTTCTCCGCTCCTCGCATAAATAACTACAATCCCTTTAAAGAACTTCAACTTACCAGTTAAAAAACCTTTAATTTCCAGAGAAATAAAAAGAGTCTGAAACGAACACATTGTCGCCCCAGACTCTTTTTATTATTTTACGTATACCTCTTCTAACAAATGTAAAAACTCTCCTTGTTTACCCGCTAATTCAGGGCATTTGTTAATATCAATCCACTCATAACAAAATACTAAACCTTTGTCTTCCTCACCAACACTCACTATATGCTCCCACGTATCTTTCACATCTGTTAATAATGAAATATGGAAAAAATGACGTTTTTGATATTCCTTTTTTTCTTTCACAAAAATAATGTAATCGGAAAGAAAGCGCTCGATACAAAAATGGCGTAGTCCTGACTCTTCTTGTACTTCACGTAAAATTGCTGCCTCTAACGTTTCCCCTTCATCTACTGTCCCACCTGGCACTTGGATACCAGCCTCTCGTATATCACGATGTTTAAAAACGAGTAGTTGCATAACCCCTTCTTTTTCTCTCGTAATATATGCATGTACCTTTTTCTTATATAACATCGTCATCTTAGCCCTCTCCCCTCAATTCATTACTGTGTTACTTCTTCAAGCGTCAGTTGGTTTTCATATAAATATGTAGCTTGCGGATTCCCAACATACCGTACATGCCACGGTTCATAACGATAACCAGTAATCCCTTCTTTCTCTTTCGTATATCGAATAACAAAACCAAACTTATGGGCATTTTCAGAAAGCCACTTTCCTTCTTTCGTCTCCCCAAAAACAGTTTCTAACTGAAACTTAGCTGATTGAGATGTAATATCCATAGCTAATCCTGTTTGATGTTCACTCGTACCAGGGACTGCACTAGACATCGCTGTCTTTGCTTCCCCATCTTGCCTTTTATACATCGTATTTAATGCTTTTTGTCGATCAAAAGATCTAAATCCAGAGACTGCAAAAAGGAAAATCCGCTCATTATTAGCTTGCTGAAACATTTCTTCAAGTGCCAACGCTGCCTCTTTCCTCATCTTTTTCTTCTCTTGATCACCTTCACTAGAGTAACGTACTTTCGGGATAACTAAATCTGGCGGTCTATACCCATCTGGTAACCGCCTATTTTTATTCACAAGTACAAGCATCGAATTTGGATTACTAATGACCGCGATATCTCCATCCATATTAGCAATCGTTTCTTTTGCTTTTGGAAATATATTATTTACATTTACTTCCCGCGCCTCTTGATCCTTGTACATCTTATAATTTATTCCTGCTACTCCAACAATTAGTATCATTGCTACGATACCAAGTAGTGCCCATCTTTTTTTCATATAACGACCTCTTATTTTAATAATTTGGCCATTTCATACTCATCGACACCTTTTCCATCGATGATAAGAGCAGATTTTTTGACACCTTCTTGTTCAAATCCAATTTTGCTATATAGTGCCTGAGCTCTTGTATTGTGGGCCATTACCGTTAATTCTAAACGCCATACATCATGTAATCTTGCCCACTTCTCTACTTCTTTAAACAAACTCGTTCCAATACCTCGGCCACTATACTCTTGCAAAATACCAATTACAATGCCTGCCACATGTCTCTTTCTTTGAATATTATTTCCATTAACTAAAATAAATCCTACTATTCTCTCTTCTTCAACTGCTACAAATATTGTTGCATATTCATTTTCTATAAAACGGTGGACCATCTTTTCTTGTTGCTCTACTGTAGTTTTTCGTTCTCCTGGTTCGTATAACATAAATTTCGTTTCTTCGTCTAATTGCTTACTTAATTGTAAAAATAATGCTGCATCTTCTACTCTAATCTCCCGAATCACCTTAATCACCCTACCCATTCCATTAGTTAAAAATTTTCCTTATAAAAAGATTTTCTCTACTATTCTGAAAAAACCCTTTCTAAATTCCTTACTATAAATAGACAAATTTCGATATTACTATAATAATAGTTAATTATGTCTATTATGTGACATTTCTTTCTACCTATAGATTATGAACAAACAAATAAACGTAAGCTTCTTGCTTACGTTTATCCCGCATTAACAGGTATCCTGATTGGTAAGGGCTACTAATCAGTAGGATGAGCACTCACCAATTAAATTTTCACTTTATCCATTTACTTTTTCAGCTTGCCAAAAATATTCTCCAAATGCTTTAGCAAGAGCATCTATCGATCTATTTAATTCGTCCTCTGTATTGTCTACGCCACCAACTTCAATTAATATGGCTTGTCCTGATAAGTCTTGATTATAGACTCCATTTCCTGTTTGGAATCCTTTTTGAATTACACCACGGCTCACTCCTGGATATTTCTTATTAATCGTCTCATGTAAAGCCGTTGCTAATTGTAAGTTTTTTTCATAGTTTTTGTTACCTTTCCCTATTACAAAAGCAAGCTTTGCATATGATTTATCTCCAATTGTTTTTGTCGTGACATTTTTCCGTGCACTATCACGGTGCAAATCGAAAAAATATTGGAGTTCTTTATTACCGGCCATCGCTTCTTGTACAATTTCTCGTGACAGTTTATAAGAACTATTACTGTTTAATCCTTTACTTATTAACTTTTGGCCGACATCAGTCTTATCGTTATTAGCACCTATACCTTCACTTTCCAGTTGTTCCCGAAAACGATCTCCAACTATTGAGATATTCGTTACAGAACTCGTTGCTTTATTCGGATCTGGGTCATTCGTTAAGTTCAGTAACGGCAAATAAGATTCCCAACTATGTGTATGATAAATGAATGCAACTTGTCTTTTCCCCGTTGTTTGAGCTGGCTGTTTCTTTTCTTTATTCGGATCAGGCTTAGGAACTTGTCCAGCTTCTCCAGTCCGTTCCTTCACTACTTCTTCAAGAGGAACACTCGATTCTATCGGTAAGTTGGAATAATTTGTTCCTTCACCTGCTATAACGATTTCCGTATCATATTTCCCAAATCCCGGAAGTTCTTTCCCGACAAAACTACGTACATCATCAAAACGAATATTCGTAGCCATCGAAAAGAGGAATGAAGAAATAGAAAAGTCTTGATTCAAATTCCGGTACTCCTGTGTAAAATAATGATTCTCTTTCCCAATAACGTACATGTAACCATTCATTGATAACTCATTCAACCAATTATATAAATACGTTGACTTCGTCTCTTTCATGGAAGTTACCATTACACTAATAAGAAAAAAAGTCGCTAATACCGTAGTAATAACAAATAAAATTAATTTGCGTACACTTGTTAATTTCACGTAAAAAAAGCCTCGATTCATACTATCACCCTCTCTATTTCAAGTTATGTACAAGCTCTAGAGAATAGACCGTTTAAATTTCGGCTATATTGTTAATGAGGTGAAATGAATTGAAGCTATTAATAGGTGCATTACCAATCGCTCTATCAATTACTTTTTATTTACTTGCTTTACATCCTAAAATTCGTATTGTGCTCCATATTTCTGCGTACCTAGCATTGTATGTACTTGGGACTATAATTTCTATTACTATATATGATGTTTTAATACAAAATCTAGTTTTCATGACAAGCATTCATGGAATTTTACTAAATCCATTTTTTCTACTCTCAGGAGCATATATAGGTATATACACGTTGTACTTAATTTTGTCTCAAATTATTATGAAACTAATGAATTCCCAAAATGGAGTGTAACTAAATGCATCCACCATTCATCTGTCATAAATGTAAAAAAAGAATAACGAGAAAGAAAGATCTTATTACCTCTATACGGTATTTCCACTTTTATTTATTTCACAACACTTGTTTCAAAAATCAGCAATTATTTGTCTCACGTTTTATTCCTATAAATACACTCTTTGGTTTTTTTCTTATTACATACGGGCTTATCGCTGGCAGCATTCTAATGTTCACAGATCCCTCTATCATTTGGCTTATTTTTTTGCTTCCTATTTTATATCGTTTTTTTTCATATTATTATGTTGAACGTTTTTTCTCTAAATAACGGGTAGACTGACCTCTAGGAATACTTAAACATTCCCAATCATTTTCTTTTAACATTTTACCAATGTAAATGATTTGTCCAATATGTAAAGCATAATGAGAAATTTGCCTTTCGATCGCTTGCATGACAGTGTGCTCTTCTCCGCGAATGTATACTTTCTGCAAAATCTGCTCTGGCGTTAAATTATCCAAAGCTTCAAAAACATATTCCCACCCTTCTTGCCACGCAGCAAGAGCTTCTTGTTTTGAATTGTAGCCACCTTCAAATTCACCATCTCGATTACGGTCTGTTTTTTCGCCATCAGACATTAAAAATTCCGTCTATCTTGAACGCATATTACCATGTAAATGCTTAATAATAATTGCAATACTATTTGTCTCCTCATGAAGAGACCACATTATCTGTTCATAAGTTAATTGAGAAAGTACTCGTTCTCCTTGATTTTGTGTTGCTTTAAAATTCGAAATTGCACATTTTAAATATTCTTGTCCGATATCCAAATTAACACCCACTTTCACACTAACTAATTTTCGTTCCATTCGGTAGTTCCATATTAGGCTGAAGTAAAATAACATCGCCAGCTTCAGGAACCCCCCCCAATACAAGCACTTCTGATTTAAATCCTGCCACACGCTTTGGTGGGAAATTCACAACAGCAACCACTTGTTGACCGATTAAATCTTCTGGGCTATATCTTTTCGTAATTTGAGCACTGGACTGCTTAACCCCTAGCTCTCCAAAATCAATTTCTAACTTAATTGCAGGAACCCTTGCTTCTTTAAATTCCTCCGCCTTCCTTACAGTCCCAATACGCAAATCCAAATTTAAAAAATCTTCAAAACTAGCCATTTTATCAAACCTCCCAATTACTACTTAGACAAAATATAAAAATCCCCTTCAAAAAAGAAAGGTGCCTAGGCACCTTTCTTTTGTAACTCACTTGATTCATTTGATTTATAGAAGAAGAAACCGAGAACCCCGCCAATACATGCTGGGATTAACCATCCTATTCCTTCTTTATATAATGGTAGCATTTGTAGTACATTTGAAATTGCGTCAATTTTGATATTCGCACTTTCTAAACCATTAAATAAGCTAATTGACAAGGCACCTAATATTGCTCCAATATAAATTGTATTACGCTTTCCAATCCATTTATGGAAATACGAAAGTACAATTAATACAATTGCAACTGGATAAATGATCATTAACACTGGTAAAGTTACTGCGATTAATTGTGTTAATCCTAGGTTAGATACAATTAAACTAAACACACATACCATCGTTACAATCGTTCTATGCGAAAGTTTTGGGAATAAGTTTGTAAAGAAGCCCGCACAGGCAGATGTTAATCCAACAGAAGTTGTTAAACAAGCGAGTATAATAACAAGACCTAATAAAATTTTACCACTTGTTCCATATAACTCATTTACAACATTCGTTAAAATAAGACCACCGTTTTCTGACACACCAAGTGATGTACTTGTTGAACCAAGATAAGCAAGTGATAAATAGATTAACGTTAAACCAAGTACAGCAATAATACCTGATACAACTGTTGTTTTTGCAATTTGACTACTCTCTTTGATTCCCTTAGAGCGGATAACTTGCACAACGACAATTCCAAATACAAGCGCACTAATTGCATCCATCGTTAAATATCCTTGAATAAATCCACCAAAGAAAGCATTTTCTTTGTATGCCGCTAGCGGCGCAGCTGGTTCTCCAATCGGATCAATAATTGCCTTTCCGACAATAACAGCAACAATCAATACTAACAATGGTGTAAGAAATTTCCCGAACCAATCCACTAATTTAGATGGATTTAATGATAAATACCACGTTATTCCGAAGAAAACTATAGTAAAAAGAAATAGCATGTACCATTCTGAAACCATTGCTTCTGATAAAAATGGCTTCATACCCATTTCAAATGAAACGGCTCCCGTACGCGGAATCGCGAAAAATGGTCCAATCGCTAAATAACTAATTAATGGGAAAACAAACGCAAATATAGGGTGAACTCTAGAAGATAACGCTTTCAAGTCCCCCTCTACAAACGCGACAGCTGTGACAGCTAATAGGGGTAAACCGACTCCCGTTACAAGGAATCCAATTGTAGCAATCCAAACATTTTCTCCTGCTTGTTGACCTAAAACTGGTGGGAAAATTAAATTTCCTGCTCCTAAAAATAATGCAAATAACATTAAACCAATTGCTAGCGTATCACCTGGCCTTAATCGTCCCTTCATTTCTTTAAATTGCATAGCACTTTTTCATTGTTTTTCTCTATTCTCACAATATGCTATGCATCCTCCTCTCTGTTCATGATCATAAAAGATGCCCCTTACAAAGCAATGTCTTTCTCCATAATTTCTCCATTCCCCTTTTAATTACTCTAAATAATAAATTTTGATTTTTTTGAATATTTAAGTCATTAGAGTGTTATAACGCGGAGTTTAGTTGTCAGACCTCTTTGCTTTTATCACACATATAGTAACATATTTAGTTGAAAAATAAAAACATATTTTTAAATAGAATTTTTAGAAAATCAAAATTATCCACATATACTCCCTTTATTTATTCTATTACACAAATATTTTTTTAAATTTAATATTCATATATTTTATTATATTTAGATATCTTTGCATGAAAGAAAGTAAAAGCCATCAAAAATAAGATGGCTTTACTTGTTAGTCTATCGTTTCAACTTCACGTGGATTATTCATCTCTTCAACATACACAACTCTAAATCCATGATCTTCTAAATCCTTTAGCAATGTTTCTAATTCACTATCTTCAAACTCTTCTCCTAATGTAAACATAATTCTGCGTACTAATAAAGCATCATTATCAAAAGTCATTAAACTTTGAATACCAGTGTATTTCTTTAGCACTGTCGATAATTTTTGAATGGCCCCATTATAATCTTGTGTTCCAATCATGACAGAATATTTACTAGAATGGACTCCCCATGCATCTTCCAATAGTTCAAAAACTTTTTTATGAGTTAAAATACCAAGGAAGATCCCTTTTTCATTAACTACTGATAAATAAGGTAGCTTTTTAATTGTAAAAAATACTTTAAAGAAGGAAGAGTCTTCTCTCACGTACCCATCTTTATCGTTCAATAATTGTAATACATTATCTTCAAGTGAACCTTTATATTCTAAAATATCTACTTTGTATACATTCCCTAAAAATTTCTCTTTTTTTTCATCTAAAACTGGTACACAACGATACCCTGTTTTATTTAAGTGCTCTAGCGCTTCCCCTACTGTAATTGAGCCAGAGCAAAATAAAACTTCCCTTTTCGGCACATAATTCCCTTTAATCCTCATAAATAGCCTCCTTATGTTAAAATACTTTCTGTGCCATAACTATATTATATTTTCAGAAAAAAATAAATGATTTATTTTATTTTTCTGAAAATTATTCATTTTCTTGTCATAATTTATTCATGAATCATTCACTTGTATGATCTTCAGTATCAAACATTCTCTCTGAATTACTGCAAGAAAAATATATTGTAACTTACTCCGAAAAAAGATAAAATAAGAATAAGAATTTTCTGAATATTCTAAGAGCAGGTGATTGTATGTCCTTATTGCGCTCACATATATGTAAATTTATCATTGGTGTTCTTATTATTCTTGTTATAAGTCCTATTCCAGCATTATTTCTTACACATAGTAACTCTTACTTAACTAGTTTTATAAGCATTTTTCATAACTTCGCACAACTTTCTTCCATTTCAATTCCAAGAATTGATTGGATGCATGAACCTATCCTTTTCTCGGCAAATCAGATTATTCATGCACAAAATATGATACATACTTCAAGCCATTCTTCACCACTATTCCCCTACATATGGGAAATATATTTTTTATCGATTGTTCGTTTCACATTCACTCTTGCAATCGGTTTCTTTTTAAGTTTAGGAATCGGACATCTATTTTTAAAAGCACCCAATCCAGTAAGAAAGTGTACTTCTTTATTGCGCTGGATACCGTATTCTATTAGCACTGTAATATTACAATGTTCAGTCTTATTACTACTTCTCTACACCGGGAAATTCATAAAGTTTCCTTTCTACTCATCTTTTATCATCGTGTGTAGCACTTCTATGATTATTGTTATGCAAGCAATTAAAAAATGGCTTCCTTTCTTAAATAACACAAATGAATATGAAATAAAAAATTCAGCTTTCCTTGTTGATACGTTATTTATGGCGCTTACTTCCAATCATAAATCTATTTTAAGTTCCATTATTCTTTCATTCGTTTTTATGGAATGTGTTTTTCA
The DNA here is from genome assembly GCF_002081505.1 of Bacillus sp. CDB3. NCBI lineage: Bacteria > Bacillati > Bacillota > Bacilli > Caryophanales > Bacillaceae > Bacillus > Bacillus sp. CDB3. Next base: position 160,994 of record NZ_ALBR01000060.1, read on the forward strand.
TGCAAATGGACTATTACAATTTATCGTTCAATTTGGGGGAAATGCACCTATAGTTGTTACAATTGGTTTATTACTACTTTATATTCCGTATAGCGTCTTGTCTTTTCTCCAAACTTTATGGACAACAAACTACTCTAAACAGAAAACGTATACTTTAACTAGAAGTATTTCGAAACCATAACATAGAATAACCGTCTACTTAAATTAAATGTAGACGGTTATTCCTATTATATAGAGGACAAAATAACAGCAAATTTAAAAAATACTATTAAACCCTACCATTATTTACCCATTTTCTTTGACTAATCTTTTCATTTGGATTTATTATAAAAGTATAACATAATTGCAGGAGGTGACATCTTTATTCCAAACTTTGGAATAGAGAACACACTTGGACATATTAAATATTTTTCTCATCTTTATACTTATCCTTATTTCTGGCTTTTTCGTTGCATCAGAATTCGCTGTTGTAAAAGTACGAAAAAGTCGAATTGATCAACTTGCCAATGAAGGTAATAAGCAGGCGTTAGCTGCAAGAAGCGTTGTATCTAACTTAGATGTTTATTTATCCGCTTGTCAGCTTGGGATTACTATCACTTCTCTAGGACTTGGTTGGCTTGGTGAACCAACTGTAGAACATTTACTACGACCACTATTTGAAAAGATCAACATTACTGGAGCAATAGCTAACACGTTATCCTTTATTATTGCATTTAGTGTTATTACTTTTTTCCATGTTGTATTAGGAGAATTAGTTCCGAAGTCTTTCGCAATTCAAAAAGCAGAAGCAATCACATTAAAATTTGCAAAACCGCTGATTTTGTTTGATAAAATTATGTATCCATTCATTTGGGTGCTTAATAGTTCAGCTGTGTTTTTCACAAAATTATTCGGTTTAGAACCTGCAAAAGAAAACGAACTTGCCCATTCTGAAGAAGAACTACGGCTCATTTTAGGTGAAAGTTATAAAAGCGGCGAAATTAATCAAACCGAATATAAATATGTAAATAACATTTTTGAATTTGATGATCGTGTTGCGAAAGAAATCATGGTTCCTCGTACCGAGATGATTTGCTTATCTACTGAAAATACGTTAGAAGAAAATATGGATATCGTCGCAACTGAAAAGTATACACGTTATCCTATTATTGAAAAAGATAAAGACGACATAATTGGGATGATAAATACGAAAGAAATATTTCACGATCAAACAAAAAGAATTTATAAACCACTTGAATCGTACATACACCCAGTTTTAACTGTTTTTGAAACAGTTCCTATTCGTAAAACGTTAATACATCTTCAAAAAAACCGTGTTCAAATGGCGATTATAATGGACGAATATGGTGGCACCGCTGGACTTTTAACGATGGAGGATATTCTTGAAGAAATTATTGGTGAAATTCAAGACGAATTTGATGCAGATGAATCACCAATGATTGAAAAACGCACACCTAAACTTACTGTATTAGATGGAAAAGTACTTATTTCTGAAGTAAATGATATGTTTGGTTTACATATTGATGATAGTGATTTAGATACAATTGGGGGCTGGCTTCTCTCCCAAGCTATTGACTTAAATATTGATGCTGGCTATTCAGTTGAATATGATGGTTTTCAATTTAAGGCATTGGAACTAGACGGACATCAAATTAAAAAGATTGCTGTACATAAATTAGATTCTATAAAGGAGGTATAAAGTGACTGTATTATTAACAATTAGTATCATTGCTTTTTTCATTGTTTCATTTCTTGCCTTTATATACCCCATTATTCCTGGCATTCTTGCAGTATGGGCTGGCTATTTCATTTATCATTTTGGTATAAATGGCGGAGAATTAACGACATCTTTTTGGATTATTCAAGTCATTTTTACACTTTTCATTTTCGGTGCTGATTTTATTGCAAATGGATATTTCTTAAAAAAATACGGGAGTTCTAAGTGGGGTGAACGTGTCGGCATGATTTCTATCATTGTCGGCTCGTTCTTCTTCCCGCCATTTGGTCTTATTATCATACCGTTTTTATCGGTATTTATAACAGAATTAATGCATAAAAAAGCGCCAAAAGACGCCTTTTTAGTCGGAATTGCAACTGTAGTTGGCTTTTTAAGTAGTACAGTTGCAAAAGCAATTCTTCAAATCATTATGATTATTTTCTTTGTATGCTATATCATTTTTTAGCCATCCCTATTTTGGGGTGGTTTTTTAATATGAAATACCTACTCGACTTTTCTCATATTTGCTTTTATGACGTAATCTCCATGCAAAATGAGCTGTGTCACCAACAGTGATTTTGGATCCATCTGCTGGCAACATATCTTTTTCCGTTCGATATAAACCAGTTTCATCGCCATTTATTAAATGCGTTGGACAAACAACAGTCCAGAAAAGTTTACTATTTTCCAGCGCTACATAGGCAGCTAAATGATCTTCCGCTGCTGTTGTTGTTTTCTTTTCGATTCATTTGATCGGAAACGATATATACTTGGATTTGTTCGTGCTTGTAAAATGCCAGCAGTTCCTATTGTAACTATCTTCTTTATGCCCTCTTTTTCCATACATTTTATAATAATTGGGAAACTCTTTGCTAACGTTCCATTCCCATCTGTTCCAAGAGTACTAATTACAATATCGCACCCTTTCACCGCTTCCTTTATATCATTTTCATTCAATACATTTCCCTCTATAATATGTAACCTTCCATGCTCTATTTCCACTTTACTCAAATCACGAACTAATACTGTCACTTCATATGAATCATGTAATGCTAACTTCAAAATATGTGAACCTACTCTACCTGTCGCTCCTAATATACATACTTTCATACACTATCCCCCTCTTCCATTCTTTCTCTCTATTTTTCCGCAAAACTTACAAATATACAACAAAAAAGCTTCCACATATATGTGAGGAAGCTCTATTATCCATTTATCCCGCTATTTGCGGGCAGTAAGACTCCCACCTCAAAACTCGGCGAATGCGAGAGAGTTAGGTGGGGGGAGATCAACTGCCCGTAAAAGCTCTATTGGTGTGGGCTAATAATCAGTGGGGGATGGACAACCCCTCACTGATTAAAGTTTCACTTTATTTCTTTTCTTTTGAATCAGAAGACTTTTCTGTTTTACTTGTTTCTTTATCTTTTTTTTCATCTTGCTGCGAAGTTGTGTCATCCTCTTTCTTTTTATCCTCACCTTTACTACAACCTACCATTAATAAAGAACTTGCAAGTGCCATAGCAGTTAATGACTTAACCCATTTGTTCATTTGCGTTTCCTCCCTTTGATAGAATATGTACAACCCTATATTACTCTTTATTTTTAAAGGAAAGATTTAAAAATAGTAAAGATACAGTAAATTTATGTAAATTTACTGATAACAAACCCACTCTTTAATCTTCACCCTCTAATTGGACAAAAAAAACTAAGGCGCCTTTCATACCGCCTTAGCTTTTCACGCGAATTTTTCATTTTCATATACATGTTTAATCTTATATTCCTTCTTCGCAACATATTGCCAAACATTATATGCATAACGGTTCATTTTCACAAAACAATTTTCCAGAAAAGAACGAAACTCCGGGTTCGCAACTTCTACTGCCACTTGAGCAAATTTCAATGCTAATCGTTTCAAATGTGTAATATAACAAATAGCAATCCCAATATCCCCTGTATATTCATTATCTGTTTCCCTATCCATTTCAGTAAATTCCGGCCACATCTGTTTACAAGTTATATGTTGTACATTTTCTCCTTCTTGAAAATTCACTTGTTCATTATATGCTTGTAACATATACGGCAAATGATGCTGTAATATATCCTTTAATTCTTCATCTCGAACCATGCCCGTATACTCTCCAACTTTATATATAAGCGTGTAACTATATGTCATCAATTCTTTCATACAATCCATTAAAAAGCCTCCCTTCCTATTTTCATCTCTATACTATAAATATGATGCTATGACATTCGCTATTCTTGCTAGAAACCAATCCCAGCTACTAATTTTTTCAAAGTCAGCTTCAGAAAACCGTTTAGATTTATGAAAGTCCTCCTCTAGTCGGCTCCATACTTCTGCTACTACTTTCTTATCATAAATAAAGCAGTTAGATTCAGTGTTTAAATAAAAACTTCTATTATCAAAGTTTGCTGTACCGACGTCAACAATTTCATCATCTATAATTGTTACTTTCCCGTGAAAAAATCCATTTCGATATTGATAGATTTCTGCCCCTGCCATAAGCATTTCTTTTAAATGTGGATAAGCTGCTTGTTTCAGCATTACAGCGTCACTCTTAAACGGGACGAGAATTTTCACACGAACACCTCGATTTAATACATCTTTTAACCCCTGCATCATTTCTTTACTCGGTACAAAATATGGTGTAGCGATTACTAAGGAATGTTTTGCCTTCTTTAATAGTCCCCCATATTCCTGCCATAAACCTTTTCCATTCGAAAATATGTATTGATATTTTACATTTCCTTGTACAGGTAAACCATGATGTATAGGGAACTTTTCTCCCGTATCTTCCTGCCAATCTTCCGCAAATTTCCGTTCCATATCAGCAGCTCCATCCCCTTCGATGCGTACATGATAATCACGCCACGGACCAAATTTAGGATCCTGTCCAAGATACTCCTTGCCGATATTAAAACCACCGATGTACGATACTTTCCCATCTATAGTAACAATGCGTCTGTGATTACGTTGATGCAAAGAAAAAAATAAATTTTTAAATTTAGGTTTTTTACTGAATGTAAAATTCACGCCTTTTTCTTTTAGTTGACTAATTACCTTTTTCTTAAGCTTATATCCACCTATCCGGTCTACTGACAATTTCACATCTACACCACTAGATGCTTTTTTCTCTAATAACCGTAAGAACTCTCGACTTACTTCATCTTTACCTACAATATAAAAATGAATATATATGTACTTTTCCGCGCGATTTATATCATCAAATAAATTCCTATATAACTCATCACCGTTCGTATATAGTTGAACATCCCCTAATCGAATTTTTTCTAATTCATAACCGCTAACCATTTTTTTCCCCATTTCCACATCGATGTTCATCCATATGAATACACCTATCAAGCAAAGTATTATAATAAAAAAGTGCTTCATGGATAAGTTCCTTTCTCCACGTACTGTTATTCCTATATCTTTCCTTTTTTAAAACATTATCATACAAAAAATATGTCACTACATGATATACGTCCATATCAAACAAGAGCTCATTTGCATATTGTATGTTGTATCTTAAAATAAAAGGAGGAAATAACAATGGGCTTCGCACATGGTAATGGATTTGCGCTACTAGTTGTATTATTTATCCTCTTAATTATCGTCGGTGCTGCTTGCTTCTGCTAAGCAGTTATTGTAATACGATATGGGGATGAAAAAACTATAAAAGCGGACACCTATTTTTAGGTGTCCGCTTTTTCATTTTAAAACTTTTTTCGCCTATTGCTGAAATATTAAACGAAAAGAAAAAGTATTTATCATCAAAAAGTTAGCAGTTTAGCTACTTTCTTACTCTCTGCCTTACGAATATGGCGTTGTTCTGCACGTAACACAGCAATTCGATGTAATTCTTTCTCCTCTTCTGTCTCAGGGATAACACGCGGTACAGGAACTGGATTATTCTCCTTACTAAGCGCAACAAAAGTAACGAATGAGGTTGCCGCTACACGTTTTTCCCCTGAAATTAAATCTTCCGCTACTACTTTCACAAATATCTCCATAGAAGTTCTTCCCGTCCAAATTACGAAAGATTCATAGCTAACACAATCTGAAGAACGAACTGGATGTAAGAAATCTACCCAATCCATAGACGCTGTGACACATTCCATTCTCGAGTGTCTCGTTGCTGAAATTGAAGCAACCATATCCATCTCCGCCAATATTTTTCCACCAAATAGCGTGTTATGATCATTTAAATCTGTTGGAAATACTCGACTCGTTTTAAACACTCTTGATTCATTAGCTGTTTTACCCTTTACTTCAGTCATTGTTATCACCCCTTTAATTATATACCCCTAATATTCCGATATACACTCCATTTCATGAACTACACGTTTAATATTAACAATTTTTAGAACTTTTAGTCCACAAAAAAGAACCGATTTTATCAATCGGCTCCTCTAAATACATATTGTTCTTTCGGCTGTTCAACTTTATTCCATTTCGTTACTTCTAACACTGGAATATTCGCATGAAACGGCTGATAAAATTCAGTTGAAATTTCTCCTTCCACCTGAATCCAATCATCATTTTTCCACTCTACACCTTCTGGTTTTTTGACTAACATACCATATACACCCGAATCCGCTACGCAATGTATAATGCCGAAACGGAATAAGAAATATTGTTCCTTTTTAGAAGAATCATCGCGGAAAACAAAGCCTTTAAATGATAAAGTTTTACCAGTAAATTCACCAGGATAATTGTAAATTGTCTCCATACCCTTTAGGAAATCTTCATCTTTTAATGCAATATTGTCTTTCGTAACAAACTCTTTCTTCCCTTTTTCCATTACACCACGATACCCTTCTTTTCCGTAATAAATACTCGTATCTGGTCTTAAGAATTGTCTTGTCATAAACGGATCTTTACTTTCCGCTTGTGCAACAGGAAAATGGAATCCCTTCGCTTTAACAATGTCCGAATCTAAAGTTGCAATTGGGAAAAATAATCCTGAAATAATTGGGAAACAGAACAATGTGTACGAAAATGCTTTTTTCCACCATTTATTTTCATCTTTTGAATGATCATGCCCACAATGGCTATGATCACAACTACAATCTTGTTTCTCTTTTTCCTTTTGATGCTCTTTCTGGAAAACGATAATAATTTGTACAATCGTTAAGAAACCTAAAATAATAGCTGCAGTTTTTGATAAATAGGCGTACTTCATATTTATATACTTCGTAATGTTACCGGAAATATGGAGCTGTCCAATTAATATTGTAAAACCTAATAATATATATGCTCGAAACATAACCTACCACCCCATCGCATAAATGAGTAGTGAGCTTGCATATACAACAAGTGTAACTGTAACCGTCACGACAATTACAAATTTTGTTTTAAATGTTGCAAGCATCATAAACATATTTTTAATATCCACCATCGGTCCATACACAAGGAACGCGACAAGTGACGCTGTTGAAAATGTACTTTGGAACGAAGAAGCAATAAATGCATCTGCCTCTGAACAAAGTGATAAAATAAAAGCAAGTCCCATCATTACAGCTGATGAAGAAAACGGACCTTGTCCAATAGCAAGCAATGTTGAAGTTTGTACAAACGTTTGAACTGCAGCAGCAATTAATGCTCCTAACACTAAGTATTTTCCCATTGAGAAAAATTCCTCAACAGCATGTGTACATACATCCCACATTTTTGTACGTAATGGACGCTTATGATTCACTTCTGGGAAGTGATCATCTCTTAATTGATGCTCTTTAAACATAAATGATAATATAATTCCAACAATAATTGCTACGACAATCGCTACAATAGAACGATACCATACCATGTGCATACTACTTCCAAAAGCAACATATGTAGCAAATAGTACAACTGGATTAATAATCGGTCCAGTTAACATAAATGCAATCCCTGCGTATGGTGGAACACCTTTTCCGATTAATCGTCTTACAATCGGAACAATTCCACATTCACATCCTGGAAACATCATACCTAAAAAAGTAGCTAATAAAACAGACAGAAATCGGTTCTTTGGCATCCATTTTGCCACCATATCTTCTGTCACAAACATTTGAATGAATCCTGAAATAAATACACCAATTAGCACAAACGGAAGTGCCTCGATCAATATTGAGATAAAGATTGTATTCATTTGCAGGAATGCTTTCGGTAATTGAAACAATTCCATGATGTATTTCCTCCAACTTTTCATTAACAATATGTAATTTTAACTCCATTTTATTATTTGGACAAGACTTATAAAGAATTCATACCCCTTATACACATTACATTTTATAACTTATATTCTATTCCAAAATTGAGATTTCATAGCAAAAAAGCTGCTCTAGCACAGTTTTATAACTATGCTAAAGCAGCTTTCTTATCGTTAAAAGTAACGTTTCTTCCAGAAAACAAAAGCTAATGTGAAAGATAGTGTTACACATATTATGAGTACAATTACAAAACCATGGGCTTCACCTTCAAATGGAACCTTTACGTTCATTCCAAAGAAACTAGAAACCATTGTTGGTAAAGATAAAATAATTGTAATAGACGTTAACAGTTTCATAACACTATTTAAATTATTTGATATAACGGAACTAAATGTATTCATCATTCCACTTAAAATGTGACTATATATTTCCGCCATTTCAATTGCCTGTTTATTTTCAATTAATACATCTTCTAATAAATCTTGATCGTCTTCATACATTTTTAAAAATGTACTGTTTCGCATTAATTTTTGAATTACAATTTTATTAGCCTTTAATGATGTTGTAAAGTAGACTAAACTTTTTTCAAGACCGAGCAATGTGAAAATTTCTTTGTTTTTCATTGATTTATTTAATTGGTGCTCTAAATCGATTGTTTTTCGATTTATTTGCTTTAAGTATCTTAAATAATAAGTAGAAATTGTATATAAGAGCTGCAGTGCAAAGCGTGTCTTTTTAAACGTATAAAATTCTTTAATACGTTGATTAATAAATCGTTCAAAAATTGGATTTTCTTCTAAGCAAATAGTAACAAAACAATCCGGCATTACAATCATACCTATTGGAATCGTGTCATAAATTGAATTTCCTTCTTCATCATGTCTGACTGTCGGAATATCCACGATAATTAAAGTATTATTGTCTTCCTTTTCAATACGAGAGCGTTCTTCATCATCCAAAGGGTCTTTAATGAAATCTAAGTCTACATTTAAAGTTTGTACTAGATACTGAATTTCTTCTTCTGTTGGATGAAGTACATTAATCCAGCAACCCTTTTGCATTTCCTCAATCTCTTGTAGTTTTCCGTTTCGGTCTGTTAAATAAATATTTAACATACTATCACCCCGATTCTTTTTACATGTAGGAATCTACCTCACTTAAACAACAGTTTTTGAACCGCTATTTTCAGCATATGGAACAAACGATTAAATTTCAATAGAAAAATTATTTTGAAAACGTTTTTTTAAGAAAAATCTTGTAAACATAGAAAAAGACAGAGTGTTCTCTGCCTTTAAAAAAGCTTATGTTGCCTTTATAACATATTTAGAAAGCATCCACAAGTTAAAGCCGACTGAAATCGTATAGCCAGCGTATGTTGAAATGATAAAACTCACATAATCAAAGTACGGTAGCAATACAATATTTAAAACTATCTTTACAATTATTCCGATTACTAATCCTAGCACTGTTTTCTGCTGTTGATTGATTCCTTGTAGCATTGCAGCCGTTACTGTGAAGAGTGAAAATAGTATACAAGCAGGAGCATAGTACTGTAAAATGATTCTCCCCATCTCCGGATCATTTCCGGCACCAAATAAAAGAGTATATACTGGCTTAGCTAATACCATCATCCCAATTGCCGCTGGTACCGTAATCCCTACTACTAATACATTCGTCCTCGTGAAATGTTTGTACAGCAATTTTGTATTTCCTGCTGTATAAGCTTTCGTCATCTCCGGTACAAGAGACATACTAAAAGCGGTCGCAACAGAAACTGGAATGAGTACAACCATCTGAACAAGACCAATTATTGCATTAATCTTTTCAGCTTCTCCTTGCATATATCCTATTTGTATCAGTAGTTTATTAATTGTAAATGTATCAATTGTCTGATACAACGGAATTGCTAAACCAACCACAACAAACGGTATTGAATATGTAAAGAGCTCCCTATATAACGCGAAAAAAGATTTCGTTGTTTGTTGTATACTTGCCATCTCTTTTTTCTTTAAGTGCCTTCTCCTTTTTACATAATAGGCACTTAAAACCGTTAATCCACCTATAGCTCCCATGAATGCACCAAACGTTGAAATACCGACCGCTAGCGAAATAGACTCTTTTAAAACATATAAAACGACAAAACTTCCTATTAAAATGGTTAAGACCCGAAAAAATTGCTCAACAACTACACTTAGTGCAGAAGGTCCCATCGATTGAAACCCTTGAAAGAAGCCCCTTAATAAACTCATTACTGGTACAAGTATTAGCGCAAAACTTACAATTTGAATGTTATTAGTGACCGCCGTTATACTATTCCCACTTTGATCATTTCCATCGATTACAAGTTTAGCTAAATGTGGAGCTAATATATATAGTGTAAAACATGAAATAACTCCCATTATAAACATAAAGACAATACCACTCTTTAATACTCTTTTAACCGTATGATAATCATTCAATTGATCATATTTTGATACCATTTTTGAAACGGCAAGTGGCAATCCCATCGTTGCAATACTAAGCATAATTGTATAAGGACGGTATGCATACGTATATAATACGTACCCACTCGTACCTACCATTGCTGTAAATGGTATAACATATATGAACCCTAACATTTTAGATATCATCGTTGCCATCGTTAAAAATATCGTTCCACGTAAAAACGGTGATCCTTTCATCACATTCCCCCGCTACGCTTTATTATTACACATTATGGACAACTCCTTTTTTTTAGAACTGAAACAATAAAAAAAGCCAATGAAAAATCATTGACTTTAATGAGTTGTTTTTCTCTTTTTCAAAAGCTTTAAACCGAAGTAAAGAGCAATAAAGAAAACCGCACCTATAATTATGTAATGTGTGTAATCAGATGCATATTCTTTAATATGTCTCCAATTTCCACCAAGCTTTTCTCCTAAGTATATAAAAAGAATTGACCATGGAATAATCGCTACTACTGTATACAGTGTAAAGAGCTTTAACGGCATCTTAGCTAATCCTGCTGGAATAGAGATAGCATGGCGTACAACTGGAATAAAGCGTGCAGAGAATATTACACCTGCCCCGTATCGTTTAAACCAATTTTCTGCAATATCTAGATGATGCTTATTAATAAGTAAATATTTCCCGTATTTTTCAACAACCGGACGCCCTCCGTAGTATCCAAGCCAGTATAAAAAGATTTGCGCTAAAGTACCACCAATTGTTCCAGCGATAACAGCTCCGACAAAACTAATTTTTCCTTCTGCAACTAAAAATCCTGCATATGAAAGAACAATTTCACTTGGGATAATTTCAATCATTAAACCTAGCGCTACTCCAAAGTATCCTAGACTTGCAAAGAATTGCAATAACTGATCTATTATGTTTGCTAACATTTTCTTTTCTATCTCCTTTTTTCTTCACATACCATCCCATTATCACATAAAAATTGGCATCTGCCAATATAATCATGTGAACTTCTTCACCTAACTTATAGACATTAAGGATAACTACACAATGTTCTTTTTTGTGAAAAGAATATGTACAACCTTTCATCAATATACCCTAAAAGGATATTTGATTCATTTAATTAATCAAGTATCCTCTCCTTATTTCGATCTTTCATAAACCCAAACATTTCTTTAATCTGCCACTCGGTATTTCTAGCGATTGATAAATCAGGTATTTCATGTTCACTAAAAAAATCTATATCTTCTGTTTCAATACTTAGCTTCTTTTCTCCGCCAACAATCTCGCAACCTATAAAAATCTTATATGTATGGGTTGCTGATGGGGATGGTTGATGTTTTTCTTTATCGAATATTGCTAATAGCCTAAAATAATCTACTTTATAACCTGTCTCTTCTAATACTTCTTTCGCCGCGACTTCTGTTGGCGTATAACCAATGTCAGCCCATCCACCTGGCAATGCCCATTTCCTATCACTTTTTTCTTTCACAAATAATAGTTTTTCATTTTGAAAAACGACTGCTCTTATATCAACTTTAGGTGTTTGATAGCCTGTCTCACTTGCAAATAACTTCTCTACAACTTCCCAATCTGTCTTTGTGTAATGTGACATCATCGAAATGGAAATATCCCGTAATTGTTGGAAACGCTCTATATCATACACATCCTTAGAATACGTTAAACCCGCTTGAGCTATAGATTGTAATTGTTTTACCCAATCAATCCACTTGACCGTCATGTTTCCACATCTCCATTCTTTATTAAATAAATATTACGTCAATTCAATTGATACATCTTTATTATACAAAAAAAGAGATTGATAATGTTCCAATCTCTTTCAAAATTAATCCAATTCATGTAAGTGGTCTTGTATATACTTTCTTCTTTTATTTATATATTCATCAATCATATCAGCTTCTTGATCAAATATTTCTAATTTTTCTTTCATATATGGATCTTGTAGTAAATATGGACGAATCGATTCACACAAACCTTCTACTTTCGGCATCATAAACGAAACGGTAAATTGTTCTTCTAATATTTCTTCTAAAATACTTCGGTATTGTTTTCTAAATACAGGTATATCTAACAATCTTGCACTTAACGTGTTATAACCTTGAATACGAATATATTCATGATTAAGTGGTCTCCCTTGTACATCTCGCCCCCAAGTCGCATCATAATCCCACGGTATCACTTCGAATAAATTTGTTTCATCGTTATGATATAGTGCATAGTTATGAACGAAACCATCAAAGTTTTGTGTGAAAATAACTCCAGCTAACCATCGTAAATATTTATCAACATGCAAAAACTTCCCAATTTCTTTTTCATAATCTTCCCTCGACAAAGTATTCGCTTGAAATACAAATTCACTCAGCTGTTCTTCACTATTTTTATTCGAATATTTGAATTCATAACCCGCAAAGAGCTCTGTCTTAACATCTTTATCTCTCTCACTCATTAAAGAAAAATTCGCATCATCATCTATCGCATAATAAATAGAACCACTCGGTAATCCTCTATTTTTCAAAAAGTTTTCATCAACTGATTCTAACTGTAAATATACACCTTGAATTTGGCCATTAATTTTTATAAATACATGTTGTGACTTTGGTGAAAGTACACCAATATCATGAAAAAAATCTAAAGATAATTTATTTCGTATGAGAGACGGATCCATAAACTCAGAATTCAAATGAAACTCTTTCGCGCCTTGAAATTTTTTCGGTTTATAAAACATAACATGATAAGACTTTTTCTCAAATTCACGAATATGAGCACCCCGATATACGATATCAATGTCATACTTCTTTTTTCCATAAGTTAATTTTGCTGGCACTGGACTATCTGACCAAATGTCTTTTTTCAATTCCACTAAGTACATTGGATGAACAAAAAAATCATATGAAGGTAGCATGTTTTCTCATCCCTTCTCAGTTCTCTTCATTCAATGTATGCGCCTTTTCTTGTCCATACATCCGCTATCATCTATTTATATAAAATTAAACTCTTGGCCTGTTCATAAAGACTTCATCTCTCATATCATGTTAAGGAATAAGGATACCTTTTCAATTTAATACACAATAAGGAGGATTTCTATGAACCGTGATATTAGAAAAGCTGTTGAAGAAATCAAAAGTGCTGGCATGGAGGATTTCTTACACCAAGATCCAAGTAGTTTTGAGTGCGATGATAAATTCTCTCATCATCGATGTACAACAAGGTGTAAATGTACAACAGGACGTAAATGTACAACAGGGAATAAATGTCCAAGAACAAGATGTACTCGCGTAAAACATTGTACTTTCGTTACAAAATGTACTCATGTAAAAAAATGGACATTTGTTACAAAATGTACTCGTGTACGCGTTCAAAAATGGACGTTCGTTACGAAAGTGACACGTAGAAAAGAATGCGTTTTAGTTACAAAACGTACTCGCAGAAAACATTGTACTTTCGTTACAAAATGCGTTCGCTTTGAAAAGAAATTTTTCTGGACAAAACGAAGTTTCTGTAAAAAATGCGAATTCTTCCCTCACGAACACGGTCGCTCTTGCGATGATTGTGATCATGGTAAAGACTGTCACGATGACGGGCACAAATGGAATGATTGCAAAGATAGCAGACACAAGTCTTCTTCTTGCAAGAATAAAAAATTCGATCACTTCTGGTATAAAAAACGTAATTGCTAGTTTTTTATGTCCACCAAAAAAGGTCGCTTTGCGACCTTTTTTACGTTTACTGAAAATGACTTATATCTGCAAATTGTTTTACTTCACCACAATCGTCATCAAACTCAATCACACTAAGACTAGCGCTGTGCATAAATGGATCATCCCATACATTTGCAATTTCAATACCCGCAAAATGTCCTACAAGTAATTTTGCTGCCGCCGCATGAGAAACAATCAATATATTCTCTCCTTTATGTTTTTCTAAAAGAAGCTGCATCCCCTCAATTACTCTTTTATGAACGGCCTCAAAATTTTCTCCTGATGTTGACTGAAAAAGATGTGGCTCATACCAAAACAATTGTATTTCTTCTGGGTATTGCCTCTCTATATCATCGATTGTTTGTCCTTCCCATATACCCATGTTAATTTCATAAAAATGCTCATCCGCTATTATCGGTATATCACGTTCGCCCTTTATTAACTTTGCAGTATGAAGTGTTCTTTCACTCGGACTACTATAGATCGCATGAATAGATAAATCTTTCATTCGGTCACCTAATTGTTTCGCTTGTAGCATACCATTTTCAGTTAAAGCAGAATTTTTCCGCCCTTGCATTCGCTTTGCTACATTCCATTCCGTTTCACCGTGCCTTGTTACATATACAGTTGTTTTCATTACACATTCCCCCTTACCATTTTGGCCGCAATTCCCAAGGTTCTACGCATCCTACAATCCATTCATCACATTTACTTTCAATTCCTTTTATTACCCCATCCGATATTTCTTCATGGGTAAGCCATCTTCCGTATGTATCTTCTAATATAAAACCTAATATTATTCTATGATAGCTACATCGCGTACCTCCTATTTTTTGTGCAGGCATACGCGACGCTTTACTACCTAAAATATGAAAAACGCTGTATGTTTCAGACGATGAGTCTACTTCTCTACAAATAAATGATAACGCATCCTTCGCACTTGAGTGTATCCATGCGACAACTAATGTTATTGGGCCATTCCTCTCAATTGTACTTTTAATAGCTAGCTTTACATCGCCATCATTATGATAATCTAACTGAAGGCATGTGATACTTTCTGGTGTAGCACTCTCTCGCTTAACATTTTCTAATTTCACTTCATCTCGTCCAATAACAGACACACGAAATCCTTGATCACAAAGCCACACAGAAACTTTCTTTAACATTCCTGTCCCACCAATTACTAGTGCATGCAACTTCTTCCCCCCTTAGTAAAATGTCATATGAGGTTTCTCTTCCCTATAATAATTAAGTCGGTCTTGCAATGTCCCTGAATGAAATTCAAACTTGTGGCCGTCAGGATCAACAAAATATATAGACTCACAATCCCTTACATTCCGTTCTCTTCCTTGTAAAATATGAACATCGTTTTCTTCTAATCGCTGCAGTAGACATTCAAAGTCTTTCTGTTCAACAGAAAACGCCATATGCGTATAAGATTGATGAATCTCATTTCTCGGAATATGTGTTTCTTCATTAAGCGCTATCCATACTCCACATATATTAAAATATACAAGTTTTCTCCCCTTGACTAATAATTCTCCTTCCAATACTTTCTCGTAAAATGTAATAGATTTTTCTAAATTGGACACTGAAAAACAAAGATGATTGATTCCCTTTAACAACTCTAATTCCTCCTATACAAATAAAAGATGAGCGAAAATTCACTCACCTTTTATTATACTATTTCTTTGTAATATATGCCCATTTATAACTGAAGTCTCCACCAAACGTATGGTTAGCAATACCTTTTACATATGTCTTCTCTAAATAAGCCGTACTTTGCTGATACACAGGTGAGATTGCAGCGTCTTGACCAATTAGGATTTTTTCAGCTTCCGCAAGTGCTTTCCAGCGTGCTGCATCATCTTTTAATAGTTCCCCTTTTGATTTCGCTACTAAATCATCATACTTCGGATTAGAATAATCCATTTCATTAAATGTGCTTCCAGTAACGAACATATCAATATAAGTCATTGGATCTGGATAATCTGGACTCCATGCAGATAATGAGAATTCATATTCAAATTTCTTTTCTAAATCTAGTTTCTGCTTATATGGTTGTTGTTTCAAATTCACTTTAATACCAGGTAAATTTTTCTCTAACTCTTCTTTAATAAAGTCGCCCACTTTTTTACGGCTACCGTTATCATCATTTAGAAATTCTACTGTAATTGTATCTTGGCCAAGTTCTTTCTTCGCTTCTTCCCATAATTTTTTTGCTTTTGCTGCATTGTCTTTACTGTCACGGAAATTTTTATTTACAGAACGGAAATCTTTCCCATCTGGTCCTGTCGTAAATTTTTCAGGGACTAAGAAATATGCTGGTAATGAGCCATCATTTAAAATAACATTTGTAATTCCTTTTTTATCATATGCCAGATCAATCGCTTCACGTACTTTTTGGTTTTTAAATGTTGCATTTTTTTGGTTAAAGCGCAAGAAATACATACGTGGATCTAACTTCGTTTTAAATTCATCTGGCTTATTCTTTTTATATTTATCAACAAATTCAGAACTTAAAATAACTCGATCTGCTTGATCACTATCATATAAATTTACTCCCGTGCTCGTTTCCTTCACAATACTTACATTAATTTCTTCTAACTTTACAGTATCTTTATCCCAATAATTAGGGTTTTTCTTTAACTGATAACTTTGCTCATGTTTCCATTCACTCATTGTAAATGGTCCATTGTACAATAATTTATCTGCTTCTAATGCGTATTTATCCCCCTGTTCTTTCACATATTTTTCATTTAAAGGGAAAAATGTTGGGAATGAAGTAAGTTCAAGGAAATACGGTGCTGGTTGTTCTAATTCTACTACTAACGTTTTATCATCCTTCGCTTTCACTCCTAATTGATCTAACGGTAATTCTCCTTTATTTACTTTCTGTGCATTTTTCACATCAAATAAAATGAATGCATATTCTGCAGCTGTTGCTTTATCTAATGTACGTTGCCATGCATATACAAAATCTTGCGCTCGAACTGGATCTCCGTTTGACCACTTCGCATCACGTAATTCAAATGTATATGTCTTTTTATCTTCACTAATCTTCACATCTTTTGCCATACCTGGAGTTGGCTTATTATCCTTATCCAAACGATATAACCCTTCCATTGCATTTACAAAGGCACGGAATGATACAGAGTCTGTTGATTTTGATGTATCCATTGAAGGAATTTCTGCTGTTTCTAGTAAGTTTAATACTTGCTTATCTGCTATTCCCTTACCTGCTTCTTTCTTTGTTGTAGATGCCTTCTCCCCATTTCCGCAACCTGCAACCAATACACTAGTTGATAATGCGACTGCAGCAATCGTTGTTACCTTTCTCTTCATTCTTCCTTCCCCCAATCTATATGTATAAATGAAAGCCAGTATAGTATAATACATATTATTATACAAAAGATTCAGATTATTTCAAATATTATTTTTCACACACAAAAAAAGAAGCAGATAGAAAGTTCTTTCCATCCGCTTCTATTTCTATCACTTTTACTTGCAACCCATCCTCTATTTCAAACGGATTTTGAACCTTGAATATTTCTTCCATCATCTTCAAAAACTCTTCTTCATTTTTAGATTCGCCATTAATCGTAAGGGAGTATGGTTCAATTTCACTCAATTTATAATCAACAATAAATTGAATTGTAACTTTTTGTCTTGGCATTCCTGGACTGTATCCTTGAAATTCTACTAATTCCATACCTTCCGATCCACGATAATATATCCACCCTGAATTTTGAAAATAGCTTTCAAACGATTCACCAATCGAAAAGAATGGATATTCATAAAGCGAACTTGTACGTACTTTTTGTATAATATCTCGATCAGTCGGAAAAAAGAAATGGCTTAAAAGAAGGCTAGCAACTGCTAAAATAGTTACGATTGTTGCTCCCATTTTACTCGTTCCACCACTATCACGGATGAGATAATTTTCAACCGATTCATCTTTAATTCCCCGTGCTTTTATTCGATATATACGCCTTTCTGCAAATTGATAATATAATCCATTCGCAAAAATCCCCATCCCAAATAGAATAAAAACGAGTAATAAAAACGTAAGAGGCACCATATTAATGATTGGCAGTGCTACGTTGAACCCCATATAATAAGAAAACGCATCACATGCTACTAATAACAGTATAAATAAAGCAGCAGGTAAATAATACTTACGATATCCAAGCCAACCTACATTGAAAATAGCAGCCAA
Source organism: Bacillus sp. CDB3 (assembly GCF_002081505.1). Taxonomy (NCBI): domain Bacteria; kingdom Bacillati; phylum Bacillota; class Bacilli; order Caryophanales; family Bacillaceae; genus Bacillus; species Bacillus sp. CDB3. Next base: position 179,313 of record NZ_ALBR01000060.1, read on the forward strand.
ACCATTCCAGCTCCACCTAGCAATTCGCTTGTTTTCAAGCTCCCATTTTCTTTTGTAATACGGATATTGTCTCCCTACATATACTTCTAATTCTTTGTCTATTAACGAGCTACTTTCCCCTTGTTCATTTTGCAAATCTCGTTGACAATTTGCACAATTTAACTGATCATTCGTACAAGGTCGCCCACAATTTATACATTTCAAAACGATCCCTCTTTCCATCCACACTTCATTTTAAAATACCTTCATGTTTCAATAACCACTCTTTCCTCCATAAACCACCCGCATACCCAACAAGCTTTCCACTCTTTCCTATTACACGGTGACATGGAACGATAATTGAAATTGGATTCCGGCTATTTGCTCCTCCTATCGCTCGTACAGCTTTCGTATTGCCGACCTTCTCCGCAATATCTAAATATGAAGCACTTACGCCGTATGGAATAGTATAGAGCGCATCCCATACATTTTTTTGAAATAATGTTCCCTCAGCAGACAACGGAACCGTGAACTCTTTTCTTTTCCCCTTAAAATATTCCTCTAGCTCATTTATACACTGATCTATCATTTCATTTGTACGTTCTTCTTGTCGTTCATCAACAAATATAACAGACGTAATTCCTTTATCATTCGCTGTAATTTCCAGCAAACCTAATTCACTTTCATAATAAGCCTGATACATATGTCATCCTCCAATTCATTTCATATTAGTCATTGTAACACGAATAGACAAAATTTTTCGTATAAGCGTTTTGTTAGGGAAACAAAAAAGAGAATGATACAATGTAAGAAAATTCAATCAAGGAGGTTATTTGATGCATTCCCAACTTTTTTCACCCTATACAATTAAGGACGTTACACTAAAAAACCGTATCGTTATGTCGCCTATGTGCATGTATTCATCAGAAAACGCGGATGGCCAAGTAACTAATTTTCATCTTGTCCATTATGCAACCAGGGCCGCTGGTCAAGTAGGTCTAGTTATGATTGAAGCAACAGCTGTGTTACCTGAAGGACGAATTTCTAACAAAGACCTAGGCATTTGGGATGACATTCTAATTGAAGGCTTACATAAAACGACAACTTTTATACATGATAACGGTGCAAAAGCAGCCATTCAACTCGCTCATGCCGGAAGAAAGGCTGAATTAGAAACAGACGCTTTCGCTCCCTCAGCAATTCCATTTAGCGACGGAATGAAAATACCAGCAGAAATGAATAAACAGCAAATTAAAGAAACTGTTTCTGCTTTTCAAAAAGCAGCTTTCCGCTCTAAACAAGCAGGATTTGACATTATTGAATTACACGGCGCTCACGGTTATCTTATTAATGAATTTCTTTCTCCGCTTTCCAATAAGCGGACTGATGAATACGGGGGCTCAGCTGAAAATCGCTATCGTTTCTTACGCGAAATCATTGACTCTGTAAATGAAGTTTGGGACGGACCGTTATTTGTTCGTATTTCGGCAAATGATTATCATCCTGACGGGTTAACGGTTCAAGATTATGTACAGTATACAGGATGGATGAAAGAACAGGGGGTAGATTTAATCGATTGTAGTTCTGGCGCTGTTGTACCAGCACATATTGATGTGTATCCTGGGTATCAAGTACAATATGCTAAACATATTAAGGAACATGTTAACATTGCAACAGGCGCAGTAGGATTAATTACAACTGGATCACAAGCAGAGCAAATTTTAAAAACTAATGAGGCAGATTTAATTTTTATCGGACGTGAGTTACTTCGCAATCCATACTTCCCAAGAATAGCCGCCAATGCACTAGGCTTTGAATTACAAGAACCATATCAGTACCGACGAGCACCTGGAAACATTAAAACTAATAAATAAAACCGAGAAGTCATTCTTCTCGGTTTTATTTATTCTATCGTTGTAATTTCATTTGAATTATAAATATGAATACCCGATTCCTCACGTAGCGCCGTTATATACATTCCTTTCGCCACACCTTTAGCTGAAATTGGTTTGTACTTTTTAAAAGCTCCTTTAAATATAAACGGAAGAATACGAGTTAATTTCTCAGCCATTCTTTCTCCAAAACGATATTCTTGTCGATTTCCTACTAATAATGAAGGCCTAAAAATGTGTATGCCACCAATAACTAGCTTTTTCAGCTCCTCTTCCATTTTCCCCTTCACTTGCGAGTAAAAGAAGAATGATTTAGGATTCGCTCCCATTGATGAAATAACAAGAAAATTTTGCACGCCTTGTTTTTCAGCTAAGCAGGCAGCTCGCAATGTATATTCATAATCTACTTTTTTAAAATTCGCCTTCGACTTCGCTTTTTTAATCGTTGTTCCTAAACAACTAAATACATCATCTACTGCAAAAAACTCTTTATATTCCTCTAATACCGAAAAATCCACCTGTTTCTGCTGTAATTTCTCATGTTGTAATTGTAATGGTTCCCTTACAAAAATAGTAACCGAATCGTAGTAATCTGAGTCAAGTAATAGACGCGTTATTTCTTGTCCAACTAATCCACTTGCACCAAGTACTAACGCTGTTCGTTCATTCATATATATACATACCTCTTTATTTACTTTTCTCTCCTTTTGCTGAAAGTCGCTAATAGGAGTTTCCGTTTTATCATTTTATCATAAGTAAAGTACTATGCGTAAGCATAGTGCTTTACTTACTCCTTTTTCTTTTCTTTTTCTTCAACTGGCAATTTCGTAATTGTTGTAGCATCCCCTAAATTACTTATTAGTTTTCTTAAAAAAATTAAAACAAAAGATAACGGCAAAACAACCGCAAGTATTAAAAAGATAGCCTCCATAATGTAACCCAAGCGCTCATCCCCTTTTTTCTGCTCCCTCCCAATATATGAAAGTAACATTGTCACATATGCACCAATCATAAAAATTAATACCTTTCTTTTTGACAGATTTATAACAAAATCAAATCGTAATGATTATTATTTATTGCAACTTTCATAAAGATGTATTATACTAGGTTCGCGAGCTAAAACGTAATTATTCCGTTTTGTATTAAAATGATATTTTTCTTCTATAATTGGGAAAGATATATCCGTAAAAAAAGAAAAGAGGAGAACTTCATGCCTAAAAGATTGACTATATTTTCATTCTTACTTATTTTCACTTTAATTTTTACTGGCTGCTCAAATAAAAAAGAAGATACTGCCAAGAAAGATGGAAAACTAACTGTTTATACAACCATTTTCCCACTTGCTGATTTCGCAAAAAAAATCGGTGGTGATTATGTAAATGTAGAAGCAATTTACCCACCTGGTGCGGATTCTCATACATTTGAACCAAGTCAAAAACAGACTGTACAAATCGCAAAAGCCGATTTATTCGTTTATAACGGTGCAGAATTAGAACCATTTGCCGAAAAAATGGAAAAATCATTAAAAAAAGAAAACGTAAAAGTTGTAAATGCATCTAAAGATATCGAACTTCGTGCTTCATCTGAAGAAGAGCAGCACGATCATGGAAACGGTCATAAAGAAGATGAACATCACCATGATAAAGACCCACACGTTTGGATAGATCCTACTCTGGCGATGAAACAAGCAGAAAAAATTAAAAATGCACTTGTAGAATTACAACCTGAACATAAAAAAGAGTTCGAAAAAAACTTCGCAGCACTACAAACAAAATTTACTGATCTAGACGATCAATTTAAAGCTGTTGTTGCAAATGCAAAAACGAAAGAAATATTAGTTTCACACGCAGCTTATGGCTACTGGGAACAACGATACGGTTTAAAACAAATCCCAATCGCTGGAATTTCAGCATCTGATGAACCGTCTCAAAAACAGCTGGCTGACATTACAAAAACAGTAAAAGAGCACGGCCTAAAATATATTTTATTTGAAACATTCTCTACTCCAAAAGTAGCATCAGTGATTCAACAAGAAACTGGCACAAAAATTTTACGTTTAAATCACCTTGCTACTATTTCTGAAGATGATGCTAAGAACAATAGAGATTACTTTACTTTAATGGAAGAAAACGTGAATACATTGAAAGAAGCTACTAACTAATCAACTTTTTATCCCGTATTAACGGGCAGTAAACGCCCGATTGGTGCGGGCTGATAATCAGTGGGCGATGAACAAAACCCCCACTGATTAAAGTTTCACTTTATAAGAAGCTGAATATGCCATTCAGCTTCTTTTTTGTTTGTTCTCACTTGACTTGACCAAAATAACAAGTAAAATTATCCATATTAGCTTTTAAGCTATATTAATTTAGAAGGTGAGTTGGAATTATGACTCTTCACATTAGTGAAGTAACAGCAAAAAATTGGCGTTCAGTAGCTGCTTTAAACGTCGCAAAAGACCAGCAGCAATTTATTGAAAGCAATGCGTTTTCTTTAGCAGAATCATTATTTGAAGGAAACGGAACGTCAGTAGGTTTATATGATGGAGAAACACTTGTAGGGTATGCAATGTATGGATGGTATTGGGAAAAACGTAAAAGTGTCTGGTTAGATCGCTTTATGATTGATCAACAATATCAAGGAAAAGGATACGCAAAACGTTTCCTTCGCATACTCATCCAATTCTTACAAGAAAAATTTGAATGTAAAATTATTTATTTAAGTTTACATCCTGACAACAAACTCGCAATGGGACTATATGAGTCATTTGGCTTCCGTTTAAATGGTGATATTGATGACGAAGGCCCAGTTGTAGGTGTTGTAATGGAATTACTAATAGATGAAAATACAAGCCTGTGAAAACAGGCTTTTTATTATTTATTTATTAATGTCACATTTTCTATATTTAATTTTTTCTCCCTATGTGCTTCGCTTTTACAATTTAGTATTATCTCCGTGAAATGCTCATTCGATTGAATTAGATGAATCATTTGATTGTTTAAACGTATTACTATTTCTTCTTCCTCATTTGTAACATCTGAAAATAGACAACTAATAATGTCTCTATCTTCATTTGTTATTTCTCCATATAATTTCACCGTATTTATTCCTGTAATTCCCTGTTCCAAACTATTTGGATACATATATTTCTCCATATATTCTCTGCTCTTTTGATCGTCCATTTGTTGTAGAAAGAATTGAAACGGCATCCCCTTCATCGGCTGTATGTATGCATTTTTCCACGGCATAGTTTTCTTAAAGAAATTAAAAAACCACTTGTATTGTAATGGTTCTGGTTTTGTAATTTCAATTCCACCTTCTATCATTTTTCCATACACTTTATCTATATTTTCAACATCAATTGCCAGTCCGATGAGTCCCCTCTGGCCATCACAATATTTCTGAACCCACTCTTGTACCCAACCGCCCCCATCTTTTGTTTTTACTCTTACTAATTCTAAATATTCTTTTCCAATCCATATGTTAGATACTTTAAACCCTTTCGTTCCCTTTCCCCATTTTGGAACATATGGAAGCCCGATAGAATGTACATTTTTAATCGTTTCCTTATTTTCTTGTATTTCTTTATTTACATTTATAACAAGATGATCGATTTTCATATTCTTCCCACCACATTTTTAGTTTTTTAATAGTTTCTCTAACCTATGAATAAATCGAAGTTGCATCTCACATTGTTCATACATATTTTCGAAAATTAGTTTCACATACGCTGGCGCGTTATCTTTTAATCTTTCTCCTTCCCTCATCTCTTCATAAGTAGATCGTATTTCACTTTTCTGCTCTTCTAAAGCTTCTAAAATCTCCTCTTTCATACTCTCTTCTTCTGACAGAAATGTTAACGCTGTATATAGATGTTTCGGAAACATAACTGAAGTTTTTTGAAACGACTCCTTTAATAACCTTTTAAATTCTTGACTTCCCTTTTCTGTAATACAATATATCGTTTTCGACCGTTTTCCGGTCATTTCAATTGCTTTAACTTGAATGAAATTTTCATTTTCCATTTTTTTTAATGCGTGATAAATAGAAGCTGGGAAAACTTCCGCCCATTTATTACTTTGCACCATATTTAGTGCCTGCTGTATTTCATAACCAGATAGCGACTCCCTTTTAGTAAGCAATCCAAGAATCATTAAACGCACCTTTTCTCCCCCTCCCCCCCAACAAAATACTAAACGTTTAGTATTTTCAGATTATTTTAATACAAATTCCAATTTTAGTAAACAAAAAAAGCCTGCAATATACGCAGACTTATTTCACACACTCCCCAAAATGTTCTTGGAACCATTCTTTATTAATATCTTTTCCGATGAAAACCACTTCACTTACTCGCTCTTCGCCCTCTTGCCACTCTCTATCGTACGAAGCGGCAAACAGTGTATGTACACCTTGGAAAACGATACGTTTATCTACTCCATCAATAGATAAAATTCCTTTGTAACGATATAAGTACTCCCCTAGTTCTTGAACGACAGCTGACATCCACTCATTTAGTTTTTGTAAATCTAACGGACGTTCTTCACGTAATACAAATGATTTTACACCTTCTAGATGGTTATGTTCTTTATGAGGGTAAATTTGTAACGTATCTTTCGTTTTAAACGTTTGTATTTGTAGTAATGATGGAATATCTACATCACAGTTAGTCGCCTCGATTAACTTTGCAGTCGGATTAATTCCTTGCAGTTCATGCAAGAGATTTTCTTTCTCACTTTCTTCAATTAAGTCTAATTTATTTACTAAAACAACATCAGCAAACGCAATTTGCTCTTTTGCTTCTAGTCCTTTTTCAAAATGCTTATGTATATGGTAACTATCTACTACCGTGACAACACCGTTAATTTGATATGCAGATTGAATAACTGGATCTAAAAAGAACGTTTGAATAATCGGACCTGGATTTGCAAGGCCAGTCGTTTCAATTACTAAACCATCAAAATCCATTTTCCCTTCTGCTTTTACGTCCAGTAATTGTTTTAACGCAACGAGTAAATCTTCACGTACAGTACAGCATAAACAACCGTTTGTCATTTCCATTATTTCTTCTTCAACATTCATAATCAATTGATTATCAATACCAATTTGCCCGATTTCATTTACAATTACCGCTAATTTTTTACCATGATTTTCTGTTAAAATACGATTTAATAATGTCGTTTTCCCAGATCCAAGAAAACCAGTTAATATTGTTACTGGAATCATTTCGTACCTCTCCTTATAGCTATATGTTTCTATATTATAGCATATAGAGAAAATCGTTTTTGTAGCAAAACATATTTATTGTATGTACAACCGGGTAACTATATAATAGTATTTAACAAGAAAGCCTTTTCAAAAATATTATCATTCATCAAGGGGGTACTTAAAATGGAACGAGTTCAAATGGCCGAAACACTAGAATTTTCTCGTATTATTCAAGGATTTTGGCGTTTAGCAGAATGGAATATGACGAAACAAGAATTACTTTCTTTTATTGAATCTTGTATGGATATGGGGATCACTACTTTTGATCACGCTGATATTTATGGTGGATATACATGTGAAGGATTGTTTGGAGAAGCGTTACAACTAAAGCCTTCCTTACGCGAAAACATGCAAATTGTCACAAAATGTGGAATCGCTCCCCCATCACCGAAGTTCCCAGAACGATATGTTGCTCACTACAATACAAGTGCAGAGCATATTATAAAAAGTGCGGAGGATTCATTACAAAACTTACATACAGATTATATTGATGTATTGCTCATCCATCGCCCTGATCCATTTATGGATCCAAATGAAGTAGCAGAAGCGTTCTCACGCTTAAAGCAAGAAGGAAAAGTTCGTCACTTCGGTGTATCTAACTTTTTACCGTCACAGTTTAATATGCTAAGTTCCTATTTTGATTTCCCGCTCATTACAAATCAAATTGAAGTATCGGCGATGCAGCTTGAGCATTTTGAAAAAGGGACAATTGATTTATGCCAAGAAAAGCGAATCAATCCTATGATTTGGTCGCCTCTTGCTGGTGGAGAAATCTTTACTGGTCAATCGGAACGTGCCGTACGTGTACGTGAGACTTTACAGAAGGTTGCTACTGAACTAGGTGTTACTAGCATCGATACAGTTATGTATGCTTGGCTGCTTGCTCATCCAGCTAACATGATGCCAATCGTTGGCTCTGGTAAATTAGATCGTGTTAAAACAGCCGCTCTTGCTACAAAAGTTAATTTAGATCGTCAACAATGGTTTACAATTTTCGAAAGCTCTAATGGACATCCTGTACCATAATACACAAAAAAAAGAGCTGTTTCTTTACAGCTCTTCTTTTTCATATGTATTTCTAGTCATGGCAAATACACACATATCCCTTAATCCATTTCCATCTACCGCTACACTCGCACTTTCTAATGTACCTTCTAACTTAAAGCCTAATTTCTCAGGTATCGCTCTACTCTTCTTATTTAAAGAATCACATCGAATTTCTACGCGGTTTGCTTTCAGCTCAGAAAAAGCATAATCCGTTATACCCTTTGCAGCCTCTACCATATAGCCCTTTCCACTAAACCTTGAATCAATCCAATACCCAATTTCAAATTGAGGTATATCCCAATTAATACGATGCAATCCAGCTGATGCAATGAATTCACCTGTTTCTTTCGAAAATACTAGCAATCTCAAGTCTTCTCTTTGTAAAAATTGAATATGCGATTTTCTTATACTCTCTTCTATTTCTTCCTCTGTTTGCTCTTTTTGTGCAAAAACCATCCAAGGTTTTAATTCTTTCATTGAAGCTTGAATCGCTTCATATACAACTTTACCGTCATCTGGTTTTGGCATTCGAATTAAAAGCCTTTCAGTATAAAATTCAGAAGGAAAATCGAATAATAATGGATTCAATGTAAACACTCCTCATAATTCTTTTATATTTAATAATATCCATCTCAAGATATATAGTAAAGAAGTTTCTGAATTTTGTACTTTTTATCCATTCACCTCTACTGCCACACGAACTCCAGATTCAATCGCACCTTGAATCCATCCGTGATACAGCGTTGTATGATCTCCGGCAAAATAAATTCTCCCCTCAGGTTTTACAATGACTGGCTGTAATTCAGATTCTTGACCAGCTTGAAATAGTGCAAATCCTCCAAGTGCATATGGATCCAATGTCCAACTTTTTGATATTCCAGACATGAACTCATCATATACTTGACCACCTAATATTGTTGCTAGATTTTGTAATGTGTAATAGATACGATCCCCTTTTGATAAACCATCCCATAGTAATGCATCGTATGACCATGTATAACTCCCAAGCATAATGGCTGGTCCTTTTGAACCGATTCCATGACTTGGATAATACGCATAACGTATAGGAAGATCTGTTATAATTCTCCCACCTAATTGCCCTTGTTCCTCCCAAAAACGACTTTTAAATTGAATCCCTATTTTTGTAGCCGGCATATAATGCAATTCACGAATTGTTTTCCACTTCGCATGAGATATCGAATCAAATGGATCTACTTCTACAAATCGCATTGTTGAAAAAGGAATTGTAACAATAACTAAATCACCAGTTATACTACTATACTCAAAAGTTTCCTCATTTCGGTAATAGGCTGTTACGCCATTAGTTTGTTGATGAAGCTTCATTAATTTTTGATTATATATAATATTTTCTTCTAATTGTGGTAAAAAAGATTTTGGTAATCTATCATTCCCACCTATTATTTCGCAAAATCCACTTTCCTCTTGCATAATGTATAAAAAGCGTAACGTCTCAACGAATGACCTTTCCAAAAAGCCTTCTAAATCTAACAAAACACCAATCATCTCAATCGTTACTGGCGAGAAATACGTATTATATTGATAAGGATGATACTTTAAAAATTGTCCTGTAGAGTATCTCCCAAAATCCTTTACTACAATATCCCAATTTTTTTCTGGATTTTTTTTAATAAAATTTATAATTGGCTGTACTGCTAACAATAATAACTCCTCAGAAGTTTTCCCTACTTCATTCATCTCAACAGGATATTTTAAAATTCTTGGGTCTTTTTCATATTGTTTCAATGTCGTTTTTCTGCCATTAACATATATAATGTCTGTTTCATTTCTATTTATAAAAGGGCTCACTTGTAGTCCGAATTTTTTTATATATGCCATTGTTAACGTGTGTGAATACGGGATCCTCATCGCTCCAACATCTAAGTATAGCCCCGTATCTTCCATTCTAACTGTCTCTATCCGGCCCCCTACACGATTATTCGCTTCAAAAATCTTCACTTGATGTCCTGCGGCCTTCAGTAAAGATGCCGAAACCAACCCAGCCATACCAGCCCCTACTACAATAATTTGTTTCGGACTTTTCGCCTTCTTCAATCCCTTATCTATAACTTTTAACGTTTCATCCATCTCACTGTTATACATTATATCTTTCTGCACAATTCCACCCCTTACTTCATAAAGTGAAGCTATAATCAGTGGGTTTGTTCATACCCACTGATTATTAGTTGAACCAATCGGGCTTTTATGGGCATTAGTGGTTTAGTGCATTTTATTCATAAATTCCCTTAAACATAACGCCATAGAAATTGGAATATTCACTAAAATCACATAAGGTATAACTCTCACATCTTTTCATGCTTCGTATAATATAGCAACTGCAATGAAGGAGTGGTTGAAAATGAAACATACTTATGATTACCACGCTACAAAAAAGCATTTAGAATTAAAGAAACAACACCTCTGTAAAAAACTTAGTAATATGAAATTATCTGAAAAAGAACGTGAACAAATAAAATTTGAGATTGATAACTACGAATATATATTAAACTTAGTCGAAATGAATCATTATGAACGAGGATTTTCTCGTTAAAAGTGGATATATTATCATCCTCTTTTTTGTGTGAGCATTTCACTACGCATTTTTCGTAAGTAAATATATAATAGAATGTACATTAAGATTGAGAGGTATATTCTATGATCAAATTAAGTGTATTAGACCAATCACCTATTTCTGATGGCAGCACAGCAGCTGAAGCTTTTTCACATACAGTAACACTTGCACAAGAAGTTGAAAAACTAGGATTTACACGTTTTTGGGTATCCGAGCACCATAATTCTGTAAGCCTAGCAGGCTCAAGTCCAGAAATACTCATTTCACATATTGCAGCAAAAACGAATCGTATTAGAGTTGGTTCGGGTGGTGTTATGTTGCCACACTATAGTCCATATAAGGTTGCCGAGAATTTCCGCGTTTTAGAGGCACTTTATCCAAACCGTATTGACCTTGGTGTTGGTAGAGCGCCTGGTGGTATGCCAATAGCAACTCGCGCACTTCAAGAAGGTAAAATGGTCTCACTTGATCAATATCCAGAACAAATTGCAGATGTTGCTATGTACTTACATGATCAAGTACCAGAAAACCATCATTATGCAAATTTAAAGGCTACTCCAGTTATCACAACATCTCCTGAAATGTGGATGCTTGGTTCTAGCGGGGAAAGTGCAATGATTGCCGCAAAGCAAGGCGCTTCCTTTGCATTTGCACAGTTCATTAACGGATACGGTGGACCTGAAGTAATGAAGGCTTATCAAGAACAGTTCCAACCTTCCTATTTAGGTGATAAACCAAAATCAGTCGTCTCTATTTTTGTTATTTGCGGAGAAACAAACGAAGAAGCCGAGAAGATAGCATCAAGCCTTGATTTATCGATTTTATTATTAGAACAAGGAAAACGGACTACTGGAACCCCATCTATCGAAACTGCTCAAAATTATTCGTATAGTGCTTATGACCTATTTCGTATTAAAGAAAATCGTCAACGTATGATCGTCGGCGATCCGTCTTCTGTAAAAGAAAAAATATTAAACTTAAGCAAAGCATACAATGCTGAAGAGTTTATGATTGTCACAATCACTCATCAATTTGAAGATAAATTAAACTCTTATCGCTTATTGGCAGACGCTTTTAATTTATAATTTTAAAAGGGAGATACATCATATACGATGTATCTCCCTTTCTTACTACATATTATTTTTTCTTCCTATATATTCAATAGCTTCTTTTAATACCTCATCAAAATTCTCAGGATAATCATGATTTAAGTTAGGTACCACTTTATACTTATGTTCTATATTTTTATCTTTTAATAACTGTACAAATTGCCGCGTACCTTCAAAACAATCTTCATCTTGATCCCCGCATATTATATATCCTTTTATGCTTTTATCGTGTAATATTCTAAACATGTCTTCCAATTCTTCAATTTCCGGGAGCCACGGTGCAACAAAAATAAAACCGGTCACTTTTATTTCACCTTGCAAAATGGAGTGTAACGCTACTCTTGCCCCAGCAGAAAATCCACCAATGATAATGTTTTCAAATGTATTACTCAACATAACCTTATTGTAATGTCCTTTTAACTCTTCTCTTCCTCTTCCGATATTATCCCAAACATATCCATCGGAAAATTGAGTTTGGGACGATTGAGGAAACACTAACATATAATCTTGTTCCAAAGCTGAATGCCAATAAGGTTCTACTATTTTTATATTTTCTTGATCCCCATGCATTGTTATTAATAGATTTTCATTTTGTTTGCTGTATATATATTTCACGTCTGCTTGTTCCGATTTCTTTGCTAACTCTTCTCTTTCTTTACATAATTGAACCATTCTATGAAACTCTTCAAATTTATGTAATGGTTTTAAATCATCATCGGAAATTAAATACTCACTTCCGTACCAAAACCCATTGTCTATAATTGCTTTCTTCATTAAATGCAACGCTTCATCTTCAAGTCCTGCTGCACTTGCTAGCGCATATTTAAAGTTATATATTTGTGCTCCATTACCCTTTACATCTTTAGCATGCTCCATTATATAAGAATATGCTTCAAAACTACCTTTTTTTGCATAACAATCTAGCGTTTCATTTAATAATTGAATATAAGTCATAATATTTTTCATATAGAAATCCCCCGTAACCTTTTATAATAATTTTTTCTCCAATCTTCCTATCATTCTAGAGTCACGGTATAAGTAGTAAAATTCTACAATTCAACTTAACAATACCTGATTTTCAGAATGATATTTAATAATTAATGTTTGTATACGCATAATACACCACTCCCCCCTATCCACTAGTTATAGTATAAAATTAAATAGACTGAAAAATCAATGTTTTGAAAAACAAAAAAAGACAACAATATATTATTGTTGTTCTCATAACATCTACCCAGTATTCTTTTTTTTCTTATCTGGTTTACTTGAAACTAAATAATGCTTTTCTGAAATATATAAATTTCTTTTTAATATACGATTTAAATATGGTCCTAACTTCATTCCACATATGAGGCGATCTTCGCTATCTTCAACAATTGGGAACATTTCTTTTTCTGTTACATATTGATCTACGGCCTTTTGTACGATATCAATTTCTTTAACTAGGTGTAAATTTTCTTCTGTATGCTCAAATACCTCAAGCGTTTCCTTCGTAATAAGAAAAAAATTGGTTGGAAATGCAGGTAAATAGGGCTTTAACAAATCATAATTTACTGTGTAATCATCATTTACTAATACTGTATAAACGATATTAGCATTCGTTTCTAGAAACTTAGCCATCGCTTGCTCTAATTCGTCTTTCGTAATTTTCCGCTCTTCTTTTCCAGTTCTGAAAAAGCGAAACATCCCATCGCCTCCTTTTTACTCTATTATAGCATAAAAGGAAACTGAAAAATCATAAAAAACTCTATTGAAAGAATTTTTCAATAGAGTTTTTCTTTAATCCATTTATGTTTATTTTAAGAATGCATTTAACATCCACACATGTTGTTCTAATGTCGTATGAATTGCTAATAGCATATCAGCAGATGTTTCATCACCAGCTTCATCCGCTACTTCCATACCTTCTTTCAATTCTTGAATGAGTGCAGAAAAATCATTCACTAAAGTTTGTACCATTTCTTCTGCAGACTCTTTGCTTGTCCCTTCACTCACAGTAGAAGTTGCTAGATATTCTTTCATTGTCGCTAACGGTTTTCCTTCTAGCGCTAAAATACGTTCTGCTAACTCATCAATGTAAGTCCCTGCTTCATTATAAAACTCTTCAAATTTCTCATGTAATGTAAAGAAGTGTGGTCCTGTCACATACCAGTGATAATTATGCAGTTTCACATATAACACATTCCAGTTTGCTACCTGCTTGTTTAATACTTCAACAACATTTGTTTTCGTACTCATACAATCCACTCCTCTTAGCATTTTTATAATTATTATCTTTTAATAACCTAACTACATTTTACCATACATTTCCTGTTTTTTTGAATGAACAGCTTATATGTAACAAAGTTTTAACAACCTTAATATTTCCCTAATATCATATAATTCATGTATTCTTTCAACTACTTCATATGTCTAATTGTCCAAGCTCACACATATGCATAATAGTAAGTCAAGCTCATCATAGAAGAAAGAGGGATAACATGGACAATCAACAATGGCAAGTAGCAAAGAAAGTCGCTGCTACTTATATCGGAACTGTCGTTGGAGCTGGATTTGCTACTGGGCGAGAAATTGTTGAATTTTTTACAGTGAACGGATTTTACGGAACCATTGGCATATGTATAAGTGGATTTTTTTTTATTTGGCTCGGCACAAAGATGATGTTACTTTCATCACAAATAGGGGCATTTTCAGCTCAAGAATTTAACAAATATTTATTTGGGGATGTATTTGGAAATGTCGTAAACACCTTACTATTACTCGTATTATTTGGTGTAACAAGCGTTATGTTATCAGGGGCCGGGGCAGTATTTGAAGAACAACTCCGCCTCCCGAGACAACTTGGTATTTTCATCACAGTCATCGCCTGTCTCATTATTGGGAGTCGAGGATTACAAGGTGTTTTTGAAGTAAATACACTTGTCGTACCTATAATGATGATCTTTATTATTGGACTCGCTATCACAACCTTTATTCATGGTACAACTCCTCTTATTAACACCGTTCCTACAGAAAGTTGGAATATGAAATGGATTACTAGCCCGATTACATATGTTGCATTAAATCTTTCACTCGCCCAAAGTGTTCTCGTCCCATTAGCCAGTGAAGTAAAAGACCGAAAAGCTATTTTATGGGGTGGTATTTTAGGAGGCGCAGGGCTTTGCTTCATTTTATTATGTAGCCATTTAGCAATATTATCAGTTGAACAATTTTATCAATACAACATCCCAATGGCTGAAGTTGTAAGAAGATTTAATGCCACTTTCCACTTTTTCTTTGTTCTTATCATTTTTGGTGAAGTGTTCACAACATTAGTTGGGAATATATTCGGAATGACAAAACAAATGCAATCCATTACAGGATGGAAAAGTCATAACATTATTTACTTCATATTACTAATTAGTTATTGCTTTAGTTACATCGGATATAGCCAATTGCTTCATATTCTATATCCGATTATCGGTTGGGTAAGCATCATTTTACTACCGATTATTGCTTTTAAACAACTTCAAAAAACATGAAAAAGCATCCGTTTATACGGATGCTTTTTCATGTTCATTCACACTCTTCACATACTTCCCAATACGGCCCCATTTCTACTGCAAGATATGGCTTTAATTGCAAACGAATCATTCGACTTGGCATACGTTCTAATACGAATTGAATGCCTTCTTCCTCTTCATCTAACTCAACTTTTGAAATAGCAATTCTTTGCATTGTAGTAATGGGGCTTCCATCTTTATATAAAGTGATTTTCACCTCATCATATTCATTAAAATACAATTCAACATTCATTTGCTTTTTTAACATTTCATCAACAATTTCATAATTATCATTTTGTTCCTGGATTATATATTTCCAGCCGCCTCTATCCAATTCTATCGGAGCAGCTTGGAATAATGTCATCAAATCCTCGTATAGCATAAGATAACCCCTCTCTTACTAAAAAACGATGAGTATTTTATATACCCTTTATCTCTATCACTATCCATGTTTATTGTACCATATTTCACGAATCTTACCGCATTCATTTGCTTTATAAACACATACAAAACATATAGTATTTTTGATTCATTTTCTACTCACTAGTACGTCCCTTTACTGATAACTTATCACTTTCCTTATTTCCTTCACACTACTTATAAATCTAAAAATTTCACACAAAAGAAGAGTGATTTATATCACTCTCCTCAAAAGACTTTTCCTGTGGCTACTAATGCTAATACTATAATTAAACTGACAAATAATAGCGAGACAATTAAACTAAAAATCGGTAATATTTTCTTTTCATTCTTCTTAGATAATAATCTCAAACTAAGAATGATATTTAATGGGACAAATATAAAATAAAAATATTTAATGATTTGTAATGAACTATTTGAAAGTGTTTTAAATACAAACACTTCAATTACAAAAGCAGCAAAGAATAAAATACTTAACCAAAACGAGACATAACTAAGCCAAGAATGTCTTTTCGTTCCCCAATACACTCCCATAATAATCTCCTTTATATGTAATCTATACAATATTCATTATACACATACTTAACAAATCCCTCTATTTTTCGACAAATATTAAATAAAATAAAGCTTTAATTATTAAATCCCCTCGTTCCCCACAAATTCTCTACTCTTACAAAAAGGGCTATTAACTAAAAGGACTGCCTCTAATAGCAGTAATACTATTTTGAAGCAGCCCTTTCTATTTACACTTTAAATCTTTCAATTAATACCTGTAACTCTTCAGCCATTTGAGATAGTGTACCAGCCGCAGAACTAATTTCTTCCATGGAAGCTAACTGCTCCTCAGCTGACGCTGCAACACTTTGTGTACTCGTCGCGTTATTTTGTGCTGTCATTGCAATTTGGCCAACTGAAATAGATACTTCATTTGCACCTTTTGACATTCCATTAGCCGTTTCAACCATCGTTTTAATTTGATCAGCAATTTCATTTGTAGATTGTAAAATCTCAGCGAAATTTTGTTTTGTTTCATTTGCAATAACAAGTCCAGATTGAACTTCTTCATTTACATTATTCATAGATTTTACTGTCTTACTCATATCATCTTGTATTTCACAAATTAATTTACTAATTTCACTTGATGATACACTAGATTGTTCTGCTAATTTTCGTACTTCATCAGCAACAATTGCAAAGCCTCTTCCATGCTCACCAGCTCTTGCAGCCTCAATTGCTGCATTTAAAGCTAGAAGATTTGTCTGATCTGCAATATTTTGAATGACTTCTAAAATATCACCAATTTGCTTTGATTTGTTATTCAATAACTGAATAACAACATCTGATTGTGAAACAGATTCCGCAATAGACTGCATTTGATTCACTGTTTTTCCTACTAACTTTCCACCATCTTCTGCTTTTTCACGAGTATGAGTGGAAGCAGTATTAATAGATGATGAGCTATTTGCTACATGCTGAATCCCTTCTGTTACATCAAACAGTAACATAGCACCATTTTCTACGCTTGCTGTTTGCGTCGTTGCACCACTTGATATTTCATCCATTGCTGATGTAATTTGTTCAGTCGCTTCACTCGCTTGTCTCACACTTGCTGTTAACTCTTCAGATGCAGCTGCAACATGCCCTGCTGAAGTATTAATTCTTCCGATTAATGTACGTAGTGAATGAGTCATCTCATTAAAACCTTTCGCAAGTTGTCCAATTTCATCATTTGAGTGTATTTGAATCGTTTGAGTTAAGTCCCCTTCGCTTATTTCTTTAGAAGTGACAACTAATTGTTTTAAAGGTTTGGTAATAGAAAGTGTCACGAAATAAATAAGCACTCCACCTACAACTAATGAAATAAACATTACAATTAACATATTATAAAATACAGGTTGAGCAGCCTCAACTACTTCATTTGAGTACATCGTCCCAGCAATTTTCCAACCTGTTTTTAAGTTTGTAGCAAATACCATTTTCTTGTCACTACCACTATAAATGTATGAAAAAGTGCCATGGTTATCTTCGTATATTTTCTTTGCCCAAGAATCATCTGCCTTGTCACCCGATTTTTCTTGAGGGTGAGCAATTATTTTTTGTTTCCCATCTAAAATGAAAGCATAGCCTTTTTTGCCAATATTGATTAACTTCGTTGTTTTCAATAAATTATCTAAACTTAAATCTACCGCAACAACACCATTTTTATCTTCAGTTTGTTTTGCGATTGTTACGACAATATGTCCATTTCCTTGTGCCTTATATGGTTCAGTGACAACAATTCCACCTTGCTGATTCACTGCATCTTTATACCAAGAACGCGCTGTTGGATCATAATCTGTTTCCATTTGTATTTTTGGTTCTTGTACAAATTTTTTATCGTTTCCCGCAACATACACTTGTTCTATATCTTTATTTAAACTAATATATTGAGATAATGTTTTTCTTAGTTCGTCCTGATTATCCTCTTGATACATATCACTATGAATCACTCGTGCAAAATTATTTACATCGTTGAATTTCGCATCAATCATTTGATTGATTAAATTATCCAATATTTTTATATTATCCTGAGCGCTACTCATAATTTGTGATTCAAAATTCTTTTTAGCTGTTTGATACGACATGCCCCCAATAAGAGAGACTGCCGCAATTAATATAACAAAAAATGAAATTAATAGCTTTTTTGCTACTTTCATATCTCTAAACCAACTTACTAGTTTACGCATTATAAACCTCCTGCATTTCAATATTAAGCTCTAAAGAGTAAATGAGCTAATTTTGAATATATCCCATTCCTTAGTTTCTATTTTTATAACTTGTTTTGATGAACACTTTGTATAGTTTAAACAAATTAATTCTATTTGTCTATATATATGAATAATATTAATATAAATTTACAAAATATAAAAAAACAGAACAAGACGTACGTTTACGTTTACGTTTTACGTTTTAGTTTGTTTTAGTTTAAGTTACTTTACTTTACTTACTTACTTCTTC